>DASVVD010000986.1:0-5078 GCA_036386715.1 Pseudoduganella sp. | reverse complement strand
CGTGCAGGGTTCGCAGGAAGCACTGGTGGGTTCGCTGCAGAAGCTGTCGACCTCCGAGGTGCGTGTGCAGATCGTGCACGCGGCCGTGGGCGGCATCACCGAATCCGACGTCAACCTGGCAACGGCTTCGAAGGCGGTCATCATCGGCTTCAACGCCCGTGCCGATGCACAGGCGCGCAAGCTGGCCGAAGCCAACGGCGTGGACATTCGCTACTACAACATCATCTACGACGCGATCGAAGAGGTGCGGGCGGCAATGTCGGGCATGCTGGCACCGGAGCGGCGCGAGCACGTCACCGGCCAGGTCGAGATTCGCCAGGTCATCCTGGTCTCGAAGGTCGGCGCGATCGCGGGCTGCCTGGTCACCGATGGCGTGGTCAAGCGTGCTTCGTCGGTTCGCCTGCTGCGCAACAACATCGTTGTGTGGACCGGCGAGATCGAATCGCTCAAGCGCTTCAAGGACGACGCGAAAGAAGTACGCGCCGGCCTCGAATGCGGCCTGTCGCTGAAGAACTACAACGACATCCAGGTTGGCGACACCCTGGAAGTCTTCGAGATTCAGGAAGTGGCACGTACGCTGTAATCGCTGAACGCGGTATCCATGGCGGGTGCCGCCCCCTTCGCCTGACGGCGGAGGCGGGCGCCACCCGCCATTATTTTTTCCAGGGTGGGCATGCCCATCCTTATTGGTAGAACATCATGGCTAAACACAGTAAATCGATCCCCGCGCGCGGCCTGCGCGTGGCGGACCAGATCCAGAAAGACCTCTCCGAGCTGATCGCTTTCGAGGTGAAGGACCCGCGCGTGGGCATGCTCACGCTCGCCGAAGTGCAGCTGACGCCCGACTACGCGCACGCGAAGGTCTACTTCACCATGCTCAAGGATGACCCCGATACGGTCAAGGCCACACTGGCCGGCCTGCAGGCCGCCGCCGGCTACCTGCGCAACCAGCTGGGCAAGCGCCTGCACATCCACACGCTGCCGCAGCTGCACTTCGTGCACGACACCTCCGCCTCGCGCGGCATCGCGATGTCGGCGCTGATCGACAAGGCCAACGCCACCCGCGCGGCCGATTACGAGGAAGACGCGGGCGGCGGTGCCGATGACAGCAAAGGCGCGGCGCAGGAATGACGGACGAAGCAAAGCCGGAGGCAGCACCGCCTCCGGTGTTACAGCACCGGATAAAGCGGGTGCGCGACCTCGTCGACGGCGTGCTGCTGCTCGACAAGCCGGTGGGACTATCGTCGAACGACGCGCTGATCCGCACCAAGCGCGTGCTGAACGCCAAGAAGGCGGGCCACACCGGCACGCTCGATCCGTTTGCCACCGGCCTGCTGCCGCTGTGCTTCGGCGAGGCCACCAAGTTTTCGCAGGACCTGCTCGAAGCGGACAAGACCTACGTGACCACGGTGCACCTGGGCGTGCGCACCGATACCGGCGACACGGAAGGGCAGGTCGTCGAACCGGACGAGACATTGCAGCGCGATGCCGCCACCATCACGGTCGATGAAATCGAGGCCGTGCTGGCCCGGTTCCGCGGTCCGATCGCCCAGGTGCCGCCGATGTATTCGGCCCTCAAGCGCGACGGCAAGCCGCTGTACGAATACGCCCGCGCCGGCATCACGCTCGAGCGCGAGGCACGCAATGTCACGATCCACAAGCTCGAATTGCTATCGTACGAGGCGCCATTCCTGCGGCTGGAAACCACCGTCAGCAAGGGCACCTACATCCGCGTGCTGGGCGAGGATATCGGCGCCGCCCTCGGCTGCGGCGCGCACCTGAACGCACTGCGCCGCACCGGCGTCGGTGCCCTCGATGCGTCGAACATGGTCACGCTGGAACAGGTGTCGGCCCACGCCGCGCCGCTGTCGTTGCTGGCCCCGGTGGATGCCTTGCTGTCGTCGTTCCCGCGCATCGACCTGACCGCCGAACTGGCGAAGCGTTTCCTGCAGGGCCAGCGGCTACCGCTGGGCAAGGAGCCGGGTGTCGTCACGCCGGCATCGTATGAAGGCCGCGTGCGCGTGTATCAAGGCGAATGCCTGCTCGGTACCGGCCAGCTCGGCGAATGGGCCATCCTGAAGCCGGAGCGGCTGATCGCGGCTGCTCAGTAATATCCCCTGCATTGGCCGGCGGCGTCATGCTGGCCAATGTATCGGGTCCATGGGTCCTGGCCTATGACCGCTTTCCCTCATCCCGACTCAAAAATTCAAAACTGCTATTCGATCATCAACAGGATTGATCGAGGCATTTCAGCGCGTGTATTCTACAGAACAAGTAAGAGACTACCTTCGCGAAGTTTTCAAGCTGACGCCTGGAACGGAAAGCATGGCGCGGGGATCTATTTGATTTATTAAGCTGGGGCAAGATGAAGTTCATTACATCGGTATTTTTGCTATTTGTATTATCCAGCCAGGCTGAATATGCGATGGCGTCGCCCTCGGCCGATTTGCCGATATGCCCCAGGATAGCGATCCCGATGGACAGTCTGGTGATTGGTGGAGCAAATACAGAGGTGCCGTTGCTGATCATATATCCCAGATCGTTTCCGGCAAACTACAGTGGCTGTGCATATGCCTGGATGGGTAATGATGCGGAGTTTTATTCTATTGCCAGAATCCACAAGGGTTCCGTAACAGAAGGTGTAATTTCAGATTACATTATGCCTTCCATGGTCTGCTGCCCTTCAGGGGAAAGCAAGGAAAATCCAAGCTTATGCGAGAGTTTCAGGTAATTCTGGGGTGATGCCATCGAGAATGCCCCTGCGGGAAATTCTACGCCAAAGCATGACAAGCCCGGATCAACGATGGTCAGACTATAGTTTTTCTTCGTATTAAACATTAGATCAATACAAGCAGCAACGCAATATGACCGGGCTGGTTAGTCAAGCCAATCATCAGTACTTTATTGATTTGATCGCTTTACCGTGCAGCCTTTCGTCAGTCCCCAGCGCCAGGAAAAACAGATTGATTGCTCTGTCAATTCCCCCATCAGGTGCTTTTGACCGGCCAGCAACGATCCCACGCTAATTAGTCATCATTATTATTGTTTTGAAAATTCTTGTTGAGGCGGCATGCCGGCAGGACTACATTGGTTGCTCTTCAGCGCTGAAGAGCAACCCGAAAGTCTTCCTCATCCACTTCCACAAGGAGCACATTGTGCGCAAGACGTATCGCCCAGTCACGAAGCCGGTCATCACCGCTGTTGCCTCCGCTGTTCTGCTGTTCGCCGCATCCGCGGCCCATGCCGCACTCACCACCTACACGAGCCAGTCCGCCTACCTGTCCGCGGTCGGCACCACCGGGGTCGACACGTTCGACGACCTCTGGATCGAACCCTACGACACGCCGTTCGCCCGCACCGCCGGCGACATCGGCTACGTCGCCACCACCGGCCCCGGCAACCCGCGTGCCTATGGCGCCAGCGACGACGACATCGACTGGTACCTGACCCCGAGCCGCGCCTCCGACTCGGTGACCTTCTCAAGCTTCGATACGCCGGTGGCCGGCGCCGGCGGCTATTTCTGGGGTTCGGACGGCGGTGGTTATTCGGTGTTCGCCCCGTACATCACCGTGACCGCGACCGACAGCACCGGCGCCACGCTGACCTACACGATCACCGATCCCGTGCCGAGCTCGTTCCTGGGCTTCGTGTCCGATGCGCAGATCGTGTCGATGTCGGTAGCCACAGGCGTCCAGACGGGCGCCGATGGCTACCCCATCTGGCCCACCGTGAACAACCTGCACCTGTCCGTGGCCGCCGTGCCGGAACCCGGCACCTATGCCATGCTGCTGGCCGGCCTGGGCATGCTGGGCTGGACCGCGCGGCGCCGGCAGCGCCAGGGCGCGCAGCCGGCGGCATAGGCGCCGACGCGCACCAGCGCAGCTGAAGGCGGCCCCGTGCGGCGCTTTCCGATGCCGCTGCCAGCGCCGGCGCACACAATGCGCCGTGCGACAGCACGCGGCACCATTCATCCCTATCCATGGAGTCTTGACGTGCGATCGATCCCATCCGCCGCGGCCGTTGCCGCGACCCTTGCTTCCGCATTGCTGCTGTGCGCCGGTTCCGCACAGGCAGAAATCACCGCCTTCACCAGCCAGTCGGCGTACCTTGCCGCTGTCGGCAATACCGGCGTCGACGACTATAACGACCTGATCCAGCAGATGTACTTCGACCAGATACCGCGCCAGGCCGGCGAGTATTCGTACAGCGTGAGCGCGGGGCCGAAAGCCCCGGCCATCTGGGCCGGTACCGACGACTACGTGGATTTCTGGCTGACTTCGCAGAACCGCACCGACACCACCACGTTCGTGCTGCAAGGCGGCGTGGCCGGCGCGGGCGGCAATTTCTTCGGTTCGGACATCTACAGCCATCCGACCACCGCCGCCAGCCTGCTGCTGACCGCTACCGACAGCACCGGTGCCACGGTCTCGTTCACGCTTGAAAATCCAACTGCGCAGTCGTTCGTCGGCTTCGTCTCCAGCGCCGACCTGGTGTCGCTGACGGTGACTGCCGGCGAGCAGCCGGGCGTGTGGTCCTCGATCGACAACTTCCACGTGTCGGTCGCCGCCGTGCCGGAGCCGGGCACCTACGCGATGCTGCTGGCCGGCCTGGGCATGCTGGGCTGGACCGCGCGGCGCCGGCGCAGGGCGGCCTGACGCAAGGCTCGTCTACACCGCCTCGGCTTACACCGCCTACACCGCCTGCAACGCCAGCAGCAGCTCGCCAGGATCGGCGGGCTTGACGAAATGTCGGTTGAACCCGGCGGCGTGGGACTGGGCGCGGTCGCTGGGCTGGCCGTAGCCCGTCAGCGCGATCAGCGTGGCGCCGGCGGTGGCCGGGTCGCCGCGCAGCTTTCGCGCCAGCGTGTAGCCATCCATGCCCGGCAGGCCGATGTCGAGGATGAAGGCATCGATCGCCGGCAGGTCGGCGCGGCGCAGCGCGGTTTCCGCATCTTCCGCCACGGCCACGTCGTGCCCCTCGGTGCGCAGCAGTTCGGCCAGCACGCCGGCGGCGTCGGCGTTGTCCTCGACCACCAGCAGGCGCAGCGAACGTGCCGCGCCGGTGCTCGCCGCGACAGG
>DASVVD010000985.1:0-4074 GCA_036386715.1 Pseudoduganella sp. | reverse complement strand
TGTGCCAGGCCACTGGTTTTGCCCTCTTAGTTAGGGTTGTGATTGATCCCCCGCGAGACGCTTTTCAAAGCATGCAGAATGCTCTGAAGATTAGCTGGCTTCGTCAGGTATCCAGTAAACAGATGTGCTTCCGCGTGCGCCCGCGCCACAGGTCCTGACCAGCCGCTTAAAGCGAAAATCGAGATGTTTTCCAAGCCCGGAAGAGCCCGGATCGCTTTCGCCGTGTCAAATCCGTCCAAGTCAGGCATCCGGATATCTAAAAAAATGGCGTCTGGGCGCCAATCGTTCACTAAACGAATAGCATCTTTTCCTGAGTACGCCGCCTCAGCTTCCATATCGAATAGCCGTAGGAGCTCAGCAAGGGCGTCAGCAACATCTATATCGTCATCGACGACTAAGATACGCATGCGAAATGAGTCGTTCATGTTAAGAAAACTGATCTACAACGCAGCTGTAAGTTGATCTAGTAGAGGTAACGTTGCTGCGTAGGAGCTGGTAGCGGGTTCGGATGTGGAGAGCGAACCATGCGTCTACTGTTAGGAAAGCAGCAGGGCAAGTATAGCTTATCCCTTCATTTTGCAATTAGTATGTCTGTGCGGAAATTAAAAAGAGTGGCGTGTAAGCAACTATCCGCTGGGCTCCGAGGCATATCGACTCTGGCCAACCAATCGTGAAACGATATCTGCGGAACCTTTGCATTGATAGCCAGCAGGAAGGGACAGCCCAAAACAAAGGCTGTCATTCTGTTGGCATTCCGGTGCTCAATCAGCCCCAAAATACCCCATAGAATGACAGCCTCTTACTGCTAACTACTTGATTCTAAAGTGTTCGGTGGTGGAGACGGCGGGAATCGAACCCGCGTCCGCAAGCACTCCACAGACAGTTCTACATACTTAGCACTATCATTTAATTTAACCCATACAACGCGGATGTGCACGCTGTGTACAGGCGATTCACCTTAGATTTAACGCTCTTTGAAGTGACCCCTCCGAGCGCGAGTCCCTGTAAATGACTCCACAGCTTTTAACGGCCCACCCCAGGGACGAGGTGTTGTGGAGCTAACAGCGATTAAGCTGCCAGTGCGTACGAGTTATCGTTTGCAGTTGGTTTGTTTCTGGATGTATTTACGAGGTGACCAGCCCTCGGTATGCCCTGCGCTGCTTTGCAACCCACGTCGAAACCAGGTCGTCCCCACAGAAGGGTCATTGTACTCCAAACCTGGCCGGCATGCAGCGCGATGTGCACTGCCGCGCGCTGGGCCGGTCAGCCGCGCAGGGCGGGGAGGGGCAGGGCGTTGCCGTCCAGGCGCCGGGTAACGGCCTGGCCGCGGGGGAACACGCATTCGAACAGGTGCCGACGCGAGCGGGCGGCCAGGGCGGAGTCGAAGTCGTAGAAATGGCCGGCGCCCTGGAAGCCCAGGTCGACCGTGAGTTTTTCGAGCCAGTAGGTGTGCTGCAGTTCGGCCAGGTGGTCGCGGCGGTTGCCCCGTTCGATTTCGCTGCGCAGCCGTGATGCGGGGTCCTCGAAGTAGCCGATCAGCGCGCCCTCGAGCATGTCCATGTGCGAGCGCGGTGACGCTTCCTCGGAAAGGTCGGTCGCGGCAGTCTCCACCTTCATGTCGAAACGCTGGATCACCAGGAACGTGTCATTGTCCAGCATGACGGCATTGCGCGCCCGGTTCACCGGGGAGTGCTCGCCCTTGGCAAGCCTGCCGGCCGGATCGTGTGTCTGGCCCACGTACAGTACCGTGGAGGGAAAGGCGAGCCCGGTATCGAAGCGCTCGATCAGGTCGTGGATGCTGAAGGTTTCCACCAGTGCGCCCCAGTTCAGCAGCAGGAACTTGTCCTGCAACTGCACCAGCGGCTTCTTGTAGGTGGCTTCGAACGGCACGTCCAGGTCGATCGTGATCGTCGCCTTGCGCTCGTCCGCGCCGATCAAGACCGGAACCGTCAGCTTCAGCGAGAAAAAGCCCCAGCTGACGTTGCGCTGCACGTCGATCCGCACGCGCGGACGGGAGACGAGGAAATACAGCAGGCGCTTGTCCTGCGTGGCGTCGATCGCGAACTGCATGCGGCGCAAGTAGCGGCCCAGCGGATCGCGGAAGTCTGGCAGCGGCGCGCCGTCAACCAGCAGGTCGTACCAGTAGAATCTGGTTTCTGCCACCGTGGCTGCCCAGGCTTGCGGCGCACTGCTGCGCGGAATGCGGGGCTGGTCGGTTGCGTCTTCACCAGGCATTGCTGCCTCCCCGTAAAAGTTGCCAAGTATTTATTCTGTATTACCTCTATGATACGCCGTTTTATTGGCGTACGACAACAAGATATTTTGCAACCGTGCGGGTCAGGTGCTGGTCACGCCGCCAGCGTGATGCCGCGGACCGATTCCAGCACCAGGGCCAGCAGTGCTTCGGGCGTGTCCACCAGGTGGTCGGCATCCCAGCTTGCCGGTTCCGTCGCGCCGCAGTAGCCCCATTGGCATGCCACCGTGCGCATGCCGGCGGCACGGCCGGCCTGGATATCGCGCAGGTCGTCGCCCACGTACCAGCAGTGTTCCGGCGCCAGGCCCAGGCGGCGTGCCGCTTCGAACAGGGGGGCGGGGTGCGGTTTCGGATGCGGCGTCGTATCGCCGGACACCACGCAGCCGGCGTGATCGAGCCCGATCATCGGCATCAGCGGATCGGTGAAGCGCGCCGCCTTGTTGGTGACGATGCCCCATGCCAGCCCGTTGTCGGCCAGGCCCGCGAGCAGCGTATCCACGCCCGGGAACAGCGAGCTGTGCACATTCATCGCGTTTTCATAGTAGCTGAGGAAGCCGTCACGCAGCGCGTCGTAGCCATCATCCTCGGGCTTGAGGCCGAACGCAGCGCCGATCATGCCGCGTGCGCCGGCGGATGCGGTCGGGCGCAGGAGCTGGTAGTCGGTCGGTGCCAGGCCGCGATCGGTGCGCAGCCGGTTGACGGCGGCGGCCAGGTCGGGGGCGGTATCGGCAAGCGTGCCGTCGAGATCGAACAGGATGGCGCGCGGTGCGGTCGTGAAGCTCATGGTCGGGATCGGAGAATAAATACAGGGCGGCCGGGCCGCCCACGGGTCATGGCAGGCTGGTGCACGACATCATGTAGTTCACGCTGGTGTCATTGTTCAGCGAATAGAACTTGGTGAGCGGGTTGTAGCCCAGGCCTTTCAGGCTGTCGACCTGCAGGCCGGCGCTGCGCGCATATTGCGACAGTTCGGCCGGCGTGATGAACTTCTCGTAGGTGTGCGTGCCCTTCGGCAGCAGCCGCAGCAGGTACTCGGCGCCAAGCACGGCGAACAGGTAGGCCTTCGGGTTGCGGTTCAGCGTCGAGAAGAACACATGGCCGCCCGGCTTCACCAGCGTGGCGGCAGCGCGCACGATCGCGGCCGGATCCGGCACGTGCTCGAGCATTTCCATGCACGTCACCACGTCGTACTGGCCCGGTTCGGCCGCGGCCATGTCCTCGGCGGCGATCAGCTTGTAGCGCACCGGCACGCCCGATTCCAGGCTGTGCAGGTCGGCCACTTTCAGGGCGCGCTGCGACAGGTCGATGCCGGTCACGGTGGCACCCTTGCGGGCCATGGATTCGGACAGGATCCCGCCGCCGCAGCCAATGTCGATCACGTTCTTGCCCGCCAGCGGGACTTTTGCGTTGATCCACTCCAGGCGCAGCGGATTGATCTCGTGCAGGGGACGGAATTCAGACGTCGGGTCCCACCAGCGGTGGGCCAGCTCGCTGAATTTTTGCAATTCAAGTGGGTCGGCGTTTGCGTTCATGAGCGGCATCATAAACGGTATTCGTCATGTTCCAAAGCACAGGTGAAAAATGTGCAATAGGAAACGTTGCCAAATTCGGGACAGGGAGAAAGATGGCATGCAGGCCATCTTCGCTTCGCATGCAGGGAGCGATGCTCCTGAAACCCCTGCTACGCTCCGGCGTTGTTCTGCTACCAGCGAGCTGGGCATTCGGTGAGGCGAAAAAAATCCCGCCGGAGCGGGATTTTTCATAAGCGGGGCAGGGAATTACTTGTTACGGGTGCCCACGACTTCGATTTCCACGCGGCG
>DASVVD010000984.1:0-2887 GCA_036386715.1 Pseudoduganella sp. | reverse complement strand
TGCGGAATGTCAGGTCCGCCTCGATCCGCTTGCGCTGCAAGGCCTCCGGCGTTTGCTGGCCCAGCCAGGCTTCGAATTCCCGGTAATGGGGCCGAACGCCATCCGGCGCGGTCATTTCGTTATAAAAGTGCACTCTGATTCTCCTCCTGCGAATGTGTGAGTTTATGCAATCGCCGTGCCAACCCCGAGCACGATTGAAAATGTCTTTACAGTCCAGTTTCCTCAGTGCATCATTGCGCACCGACCCAATCAATGTCCGGCCTCCTATTTCACGACTTTCTACAGATTGGGTTCGCATGTCCATTACCCCCGCGCCGCAGGCGTTGCCCCGCAGTGTTACGCTCCCGCCACAGGCCGACGTCCGGCATGTATGGGCCGGCGCGGTCGCGGTCGGCAGCGGCGACGTGGTACTGACGGCACTGCTGGGCTCCTGCGTCGGCATCGGCATCATCTGGCGCCGCAAGAAGCGCTGTGCCCTGGCGCACTGCCTGCTGGCGGAAGCGCCGGCGGGCGACGTCGGCACCGACGCGCGCTATGTGAGCAATGCGGTGCCGGCGTTGCTGCGCGGGCTTGGTGCACGGCCGGAGGACTATCCCGAACTTGAAGTGGTGGCCGCCGGCGGGGCCAGCCTGTTCGAGCGCATGCAGTCGCCGCTGCGCGTCGGCGAGCGCAATATCGCCGCCTTCGAGCGCGCCATGCTGGCGTTCGGCCTGCGGGTCGTCCACCAGGCGCTCGGCGGCAACCATGGTTCGCGCATTACCCTGCACTGTGCATCGCTGGGCTTCGACATCAGGCGGCTTGCCGGCTGAGTGAGAGCGCGCACCGAGCGTGCCGGCTGTCGTGGCACGCTGCAGGTCCACCAATTCTGCCGGACCTGCCATGAAAAAGGCGCTGTTCGCGTAAAGTATGTAAACTTCCACGGCACAACACTGTCTGACCTCCTGTTGAGATACTTCATGACTATCAGGAGGCCAGCATGGGCACGGCGGATTTCCGGGTGTTGTTCAAGGCGCTGCCGCCGCACGGCAGGGCGACGGCACTCGCGTGGCCATTGCCACGACCGTCTGGAAACCTGCCAAAGTCGATGTCACGCCCGAACGCATCGCCGCGCTGCGGGCGCCGGCCGGCTTTGCCGTGACCGCGTTTGCCACCGGACTGAAAAACACCCGCATTATTGCCGTGGCGCCCAACGGCGACATCTTTCGGCAGTGGACTTCGCAACACGATCGGCATCGACTGACATCCGAAAACGGGTGAATTGTGGGGCTTCGACCACGGCATCGATTTCCTCGGCGACGACGAGCAGAAGGAAGAGCTGAACAAACTGGAACTGGGCAAGCAGTATGGCTGGCCACACGTGTACGGCAGCGGCAGCATCTACCCGCAAAGCACGCCGCCCGGCGACATCACCAAGGAGCAGTGGAAGGCGCGCAGCGTGCCGATGACGCTGGCCTATACGGCCCATGCGGCGCCGATGCATCTGGTGTTCTACCACCATGGCGCTTTCCCGGCCGAATACGACGGCGATGCCTTTGCCACCATGCGCGGCTCGTGGAACCGCAGCACCGCTTCCGGCGATGAAATCGTGCGGGTGCGCTTCGCCGATGGCCAGCCGAAGTCGATCAAACCCTTCGTCACCGGCTTCCCGGCAAAGGGCTCGCTGGCCGGCCGCTATGCGCAGAAGGTCCGGCCGCCGAAGTAATCCCGCGTGGTTCCGCCACCGTGATGGCGCGCTTACAATGGCGCTTTCGGCAGCTTGTGGAGAAAACATGAAAGCCATCGTCACGGGACACAGCCGCGGACTCGGTGAAGGGATTGCCAGCGCATTGCTGGCGCATGGCGTGGATGTGCTCGGTATTGCGCGCCACGGCAACCCGGGCTTGCCCGGCATACGCGAAGTGCTGCTCGACCTGGCCGATCCGGCTGCGCTGCAGGCCTGGCTTGAAAGCGGCGAGCTGGCCGCGTTCCTGGCGGGCGCGCAAGGCGCGCTGCTGGTCAACAATGCCGGCGTGGTGCAGCCGGTCGGCGCACCGGGCGGGCAGGGCGCGGCGCGGCTGGCAACGGCGGTGGCCGTGAACGTGACGGCGGCACTGGTGCTCACGGACGCGTTCGTGGCCGCCACGACGGCCTGTGCCGACCGGCGCGTGGCGCACGTGTCCAGCGGCGCAGGCAGGGCGCCCTACAGCGGCTGGAGCATCTACTGCGCAACAAAGGCCGCGCTGGACATGCATGCGCGCGCCATTGCCCTCGATGCGTTGCCGGGCCTGGCGATTGCCAGCATCGCACCCGGCGTCATCGATACGGCCATGCAGGCGGAAATCCGGACCACGGCGGCGCGCGATTTCCCGGCGATCGAACGCTTCATCGGCCTCAAGCGTGATGGCGCGCTGGCCGACCCCGCGGCGGCGGGCGCGCAGCTGGTCGACTACGTGCTGGGAGCGCGTTTCGGCAGCACGCCGCTGGCGGACCTGCGCGACCCGGGCTGACACCGGAACGGCGACGGGCAGCGCTTGTCCGGCGCTAGCGGGCCACCGCAACGAGCCGGCTTGCCAATGCCGGGCCATCGTCTTCGGTGGCCTGCCAGGCAAAGCGGGCGCCGGCCGTTGCGGCACCGGCGAAATCGCCGCGCCGGCAAACGCTGCGGGCGAAGTCGGCACCCCGGGCACTGGCACGCTGCAGGCGCACGCCGATCAGGCTGCAGAACGGAAAATGGGCCGTATCCAGGGTGGCGCCGGTGAAATCGCAGGTGCCGAAGTCGGTGCGCGCAAACCGCCCGCCCGACAGGTCGGCACCGGCCAGCCGGGCGCCATGCAGGCTGCAGTCGACGGCCCGCGTGCCGGGCAGCAGGGCGCCGTGCCCGGCGGGGCCGGCAGCTGCCTGCAGGCCC
>DASVVD010000983.1:0-3203 GCA_036386715.1 Pseudoduganella sp. | reverse complement strand
CACCGAGCTGTCGCTGGCCGGCGCGAAGGGCGAACTGGGCGCCGGCCTCGGCATCGGCGCACTGCTGATGGTCACCTGCAGCGTACTGCTGCTGGCCGGCGGGATTTATACCTACACCGGCATGGCGCCCCCGATCGCGTTGCTGAAGCCGCTTCCGGAACAGGTGTTCGTGGCCTTCATGGAAGAGCTGCTGTTCCGCGCCGTGCTGTTCCGGCTGCTGGAAAAATCGTGGGGCACGTCGTTCGCGCTGGCGGTATCGACCCTGCTGTTCGTGGCCGCCCACCTGCCGAGCGAACACATCAGCCTGCTCGGCATGCTGGCCACGGCGGTGGCTTCCGCCGCGCTGTCGGCCGGCTATATCGCCACGCGCCGCCTGTGGGTGCCGGTCGGCATGCACTTCGCGTGGAACTACCTGTTCGATGCCGTGTTCTCGATCCCCGTCTCGGGCCACCCGGCCGATGGCTGGATCCAGGTCACCGCCAGCGGCCCGGAATGGCTGAGCGGCGGCGGCTACGGCGTGGAAGGCTCGGTTGTCGCCGTGCTGGCCTGGGGCGGCGCCGCCGTCATCCTGCTGGCGGCTGCCCGGCGGCGTGGCCAGTGGCAGACGAAACCGTGATCCGCTGCCGAGCTCGTGTCCATGTCGGGGTGTGACCCCACGGTGGACACGGGCTCAGCCGGCTCAGCCGTGTTGGCGGAGAGCCCAGTTGACGTGCTCGCGCACCAGTTCCGAGGGGTGTTCGAGCCGGGATTGCAAGACGGCGACGATGGCCGGATCGCCGCGCCCGCCCAGCGCGGCGGCATTGCCGAGGCCTACGGCCAGGTTGCGCAGCCAGCGTTCATGGCCGATACGGCGGATCGGGCTGCCTTCCATGTTGCGATTGAACTCATCCTCGCTCCAGCCGAACAGCACGATCATGGCGGCACTGCCCAGGCCATGTCGCTCGTCGAAGTCCGGCAACGTGGCGCGCTGCGCGAACTTGTTCCACGGGCAGACGGTCTGGCAGTCGTCGCAGCCGTACACGCGGTTGCCCAGCAGTGGCCGCAGGTCTTCCGGAATGCTGCCTTTCAGCTCGATCGTCAGGTACGAGATGCAGCGCCGTGCGTCGAGGCGGCCGGGGCCGAGGATCGCACCCGTCGGGCACGCCGTGATGCAGGCGCTGCACCCGCCGCAGTGGGCGCCGGTCGGCGCATCGACCGGCAGCGGCAGGTCGACCAGGATCTCGCCCATGAAGAACATGGAGCCGGCATCGCGGTTGATCAGCAGCGTGTGCTTGCCGCGCCAGCCCAGGCCGGCCTTTTCCGCCAGCGGCAGTTCCATCACCGGGGCCGAGTCGGTGAACACGCGGTAGCCGAACGCGCCGGCCTCCTTGCCGATGCGGTCGGCCAGTTGCTGCAGCCGCGCGCGCAGCACCTTGTGGTAGTCCCGCCCGCGGGCGTAGACGGAAATGACGGCGGCGCTGGGGTCCTGCAGGCGGCTGCGCTCGCGCGCGCGCCAGTCGGCATCGTGCGAAGGCGGCAGGTAGTCCATGCGCGCCGTGATCACGCGCACGGTGCCCGGCACCAGTTCGGCAGGGCGGGCGCGCTTCATGCCATGGGCGGCCATGTAGTCCATTTCGCCATGCATGCCGGCATCGAGCCAGGCCTGCAGCCCCGGCTCCGCGGCGGCCAGGTCGATATCGGCGATGCGCACCTCGGCAAACCCGAGCTCGCGCCCCCATGCCTTGATGGCGGCAGCCAGGGAAGACAACACTTCGGGCGAAAGGGACATCGGACGGTACAATGGCGGCAGCAATCCACCATTTTATGCGATCCGATCCATGAAAGCCCACCTGCGCGACGAAAGTCACACCACCGCCCTCGGCGTTTCGCTGGCCCGCGCCCTGCTGCCCGGCCTGTCGATCCACCTGCATGGCGACCTCGGCGCCGGCAAGACGGCGCTGACCCGCGCACTGCTGCACGCGGCCGGCCACCCCGGTCACGTGAAGAGCCCCACCTACACGCTGGCCGAGCCCTACCGCGTCACGCTCGACGGCCAACCGGTCAACATCATCCACTATGACCTGTACCGCATGGGCAGCCCGGAAGAATTCCTCGACGCCGGCTTTCGCGAGGATTTCGACGGCCACAACATCTGCATCGTCGAATGGCCGGAAAAGGCCGAAGGCGTACTGCCGCCGCCGGACCTGCGTGTCAATCTCGACGTTGCAGGCGAGGGACGTGCTGTAGAATTGCAGGCGTTCTCCGCATTAGGTCTGTCATGCCTGCAACGCCTCCACTTCCCGCAGATCCTCTGATCCCTGCAAGCGGCCATATTCGCCGCACCATCCTGAAGGCCGGCGGCACGCTGCTGCTCTCGGTACTGGCGCCGCTGCCTGCGTACGCCGCGCAGATCCTCGCCGTGCGCGTCTGGCCGGCGGACGAGTACACCCGCGTCACGCTGGAAAACGATACCGACCTGAAGACGTCGCATTTCATCGTCAAGGACCCGGATCGCCTGGTGGTCGACATCGAAGGCCTCGACCTGAACCCCGAGCTCAAGTCGCTGGTGGCCAAGATCCAGTCGAACGACCCGTACATCCAGCAGGTGCGCGTGGGCCAGAACCGGCCCGGCGTGGTGCGCCTGGTATTCGACCTGAAGGCGCAAATCCGCCCGCAGGTGTTCACACTGGCGCCGGTGGGCGAATACAAGCACCGCCTGATCTTCGACCTGTACCCGGTGCACGAGGTGGACCCGATCGCGGCGATGATCGAAAAAGGCGAATGGTCCAGCGACGGCACGCCGGTAGGCCAGCCGCCGGTGGCCGAGCAGCACCCTGCCCCGGGCTTGCCGCTGCCGGACAACCGCATTCCGTCACCCGGCGTGCCGTCCGCCGCCGTGCCGCGGCCCGATATCGCGAAGACCGAGCCGCCCGCGCCGCAGGCGCCCAAATCGCAGCCGCCCAAACCGGTCGACAAGCTGGTGCGCATGCTCACCGTCGCACTGGACCCCGGCCACGGCGGCGAGGATCCCGGAGCGATCGGCTCGCGCGGCAGCCAAGAGAAGGATATCGTGCTGGCCATCGCCAAGCGCCTGAAGGCCAAGCTGGAACAGCACCCGAACATGCGCGTGATGCTCACGCGCGACGGCGACTTCTTCGTGCCGCTCAACGTGCGCGTGGAAAAGGCGCGCAAGGTCGACGCCGACCTGTTCATTTCGATTCATG
>DASVVD010000982.1:0-2460 GCA_036386715.1 Pseudoduganella sp. | reverse complement strand
CGCACCGCTGGGAAATCCTCGAGACCAAGCTCAAGACCAGCTTCTCGAACAATATCCGCAACAACTTCGGTTTCCTCAACCGTTTCGACGAGGCCGGCGTGGGCAAGCCGGACAAGTTGTTCCGCCAGCAGGGCAGGAAGGTATTCAAAGATGTGTGCCCGATGGCGGCCGAGATGATCAAGACCACCATCGCCGGCGCCGGCCTGGAAGTGCCGCAGGTGAGCCGCTACTGGCTGCACCAGGCCAACCTGAGCATGAACCAGCTGATCGCCCGCCTGATCCTGGGCCGCGATGCCACGCCGGCCGAGGCCCCGGTGGTGCTCGATACCTATGCCAATACCTCGTCCGCCGGTTCCATCATCGCCTTCCACAAGCACCAGGACGATCTGCCGCGCGGCGCAGTTGGCGTGATCTGCTCGTTCGGCGCCGGCTACTCGATCGGCAGCGTCGTCGTGCGCAGGATCTGACCGCAAACGGCGGGGGCCGGCGTTGGCTCCTTTATACTTTCGGCAAGGGGCAGCGTCCGCCGCCCCGCGACGCCACCGAAAGGAACCCCGCCTGCATGCCCCATGACGTCACCCTGATCACCACCATCGCGGCCGCGCTCGGCTTCGGTCTCGTCTTCGGCTTCATCGCCGCCCGCCTCAAACTGCCCGCCCTGGTCGGCTATCTCGCCGCCGGCATCCTGCTTGGTCCCACCACGCCCGGCTTCGTGGCCGATGCCGCGCTGGCCGGCCAGTTGGCCGAGATCGGCGTCATGCTGATGATGTTCGGCGTGGGCCTGCATTTCTCGCTGGAAGACCTGTGGGAAGTGCGCAAGGTGGCGCTGCCCGGTGCCATCCTGCAGATCGGCGCCGCCACCGCGATGGGCATGGGCCTGGCGCACTGGTGGGGCTGGCCGATCGGCGGCGGCCTGGTGTTCGGGCTGGCGCTCTCCGTTGCCAGCACCGTGGTGCTGCTGCGCGCGCTGGAAGAACGCGGCATCCTCGATTCGTTCAACGGCCGCATCGCGGTCGGCTGGCTCGTCGTCGAAGACCTGGTCACCGTCATCGTGCTGGTACTGCTGCCGGCGCTGGCGCCATCGCTGGGCGGCGACACCACCGGTGTCGATCCCGACGCCAGCATCTGGTGGACCCTGGCCATCACGCTGGGCAAGGTGGCGCTCTTCGTCGGCTTCATGCTGGTGGTGGGCCGCAAGCTGTTTCCGTGGATCCTGTGGCAGGTGGCGCGCACCGGCTCGCGCGAGCTGTTCACTTTGTGCGTGATCGCGGCCGCCGTCGGCATCGCATTCGGAGCCACAAAGCTGTTCGGCATCTCGTTCGCGCTGGGCGCCTTCTTCGCCGGCATGGTGCTGCGCGAATCGGCGCTGGCGCACCGCGCCGCGCAGGAATCGCTGCCGCTGCGCGATGCGTTCGCAGTGCTGTTCTTTGTTTCCGTGGGCATGCTGTTCGAACCGGCCATCATCATGGAACAGCCGCTGCAACTGCTGGCCGTGGTGGCGATCATCATCTTCGGCAAGTCGCTGGCCGCGTTCCTGCTGGTGGTGCTGCTGCGCTATCCGGCCAGGACGGCGCTGATGGTCTCGGCCAGCCTGGCCCAGATCGGCGAGTTCTCGTTCATCCTGGCCGCGCTGGGCATTTCGCTGAAGCTGATGCCGCATGATGGGCAGAGCCTGCTGCTGGCCGGTGCGATCATCTCGATCGCCCTCAATCCGCTGGTCTTCGCGGCCACCGGCCCGCTCGAGCGCTGGCTCGGCCGCAATCCGCGGCTGGCCGCCAGGTTCGACCGCCCGGCCGATCCGCTGGCAGAATTGCCGGTGACGACCGCACGGACCAAGCTGTCGGGCCAGGTGGTCCTGGTGGGCTACGGCCGCGTGGGCCAGCACATCGCCCGCACGCTCAATGAACACGGTATACACTACGTGGTGGCCGAGCAGAACCGCGAGAAGGTCGACGAACTGCGGCACCAGGGCATTCCCGCCGTGGCCGGCAACGCCGCCGACCCGGCCGTGCTGATCCAGGCCCACATCGTACACGCGAGCATGCTGGTGATCGCCACCCCGGACACCTTCCATGTGCGCACCATGATCGAAACGGCGCGCACGCTGAACCCGGCGATCCGCACCGTCGTGCGCACCCACAGCGAGGAAGAAGCCGACCTGCTGCGCCAGGAGCAGGCTGGCAAGATCTTCATCGGCGAACGCGTGCTGGCGGACAGCATGAGCGACTACGTGATCGATTCGTTCCGCCATCCGCCAGCCATTGCGCACTAACCTGCTGCCGGGTTCCCGGCAATCGCATGTGCGGCCGCTTCGGTGCGCTGGATAACGGTGCACGTCTGCCAGGCTTGTATTCCTCTGCCGCATACCGTACGCTGAAACCATGAGGCAACTGTTGCTGCTATTGTTATTAGGGTTTGGTGCCCCCGCGCTGGTGTTCGCGCAGGGCCAGCGCAGCGACA
>DASVVD010000981.1:0-3423 GCA_036386715.1 Pseudoduganella sp. | reverse complement strand
CTCGCTCGAAGGCGGCGAATCCTTCATCGCCTCGATGGACGAAACCATCCAGCGCGCCGGTGAAAAAGGCGTGCAGGAAATCGTCATCGGCATGGCCCACCGCGGCCGCCTGAACGTGCTGGTCAACACCCTGGGCAAGGCCCCGAAGGACCTGTTCGAAGAATTCGAAGGCAAGCACGGCGACGACCTGCCGGCCGGCGACGTCAAGTACCACCAGGGCTTCTCGTCCGACATCTCCACCGCGGGCGGCCCGGTCCACCTGTCGCTGGCGTTCAATCCTTCCCACCTCGAGATCGTCAACCCGGTCGTCGAAGGTTCGGTCAAGGCCCGCATGGACCGCCGCGGCGACGTGCACGGCGCCGAAGTGCTGCCGATCCTGGTGCACGGCGATGCCGCATTCGCCGGCCAGGGCGTCGTGATGGAAACGCTGAACCTGGCGCAGACCCGTGGCTACGGCACGGGCGGCACGGTGCACATCGTGATCAACAACCAGATCGGCTTCACCACGTCCGACCCGCGCGACGCGCGTTCGACGATCTACTGCTCCGACGTCGTCAAGATGATCGAGGCACCGGTGCTGCACGTGAACGCCGACGATCCTGAAGCGGTCGTGCTGGCTTCGCAGATCGCGCTGGACTACCGTGCGCAGTTCCAGAAGGATATCGTTGTCGACATCATCTGCTTCCGCAAGCTGGGCCACAACGAGCAAGACACCCCGGCGCTGACGCAGCCGCTGATGTACAAGAAGATCGCGCAACACCCGGGCACCCGCCGCCTGTACGCCGACAAGCTGGCGGCACAGGGCGTGATCCCGGCCGATGGCGGCGACACCATGGTGGCCGCCTACCGCGATGCGATGGATGCCGGCAAGCACACCGTGGACCCGGTCATCTCGAACTTCAAGAACAAGTTCGCCGTCGACTGGCTGCCGTTCCTGAACCGCAAGTGGACCGACGCGGCCGATACCGCCGTGCCGCTGACGGAACTGAAGCGCCTGGCCACCCGCATCACCACCGTGCCGGAAGGCTTCAAGGTGCACTCGCTGGTCGAGAAGGTGCTGGGCGACCGCGCCAACATGGGCAAGGGCGAGCAGAACCTGGACTGGGGCATGGGCGAACACCTGGCCTACGCGTCGCTGGTCTCGTCCGGCTATGCCGTGCGCCTGACCGGCCAGGATGCCGGCCGTGGCACGTTCACGCACCGCCATGCCGTGCTGCACGACCAGAACCGTGAGCGCTGGGATGCCGGCACCTACGTGCCGCTGCAGAACATCTCCGAGAACCAGGCACCGTTCACCGTCATCGATTCCGTGCTGTCGGAAGAAGCGGTGCTGGGCTTCGAATACGGCTACTCGACCGCCGAGCCGAACACGCTGACGATCTGGGAAGCCCAGTTCGGCGACTTCGTCAACGGTGCCCAGGTCGTGATCGACCAGTTCATCAGCTCCGGCGAAGTGAAGTGGGGCCGCGCCTCGGGCCTGGTGATGCTGCTGCCGCATGGCTACGAAGGCCAGGGTCCGGAGCACTCCTCGGCCCGTCCGGAGCGTTTCCTGCAGCTGTGCGCGGAGAACAACATGCAGGTGGCGCAGCCGACGACGGCCGCGCAGATCTTCCACCTGCTGCGCCGCCAGATGGTGCGCCAGTTCCGCAAGCCGCTGGTCGTCATGACGCCGAAATCGCTGCTGCGCAACAAGGATGCCGGTTCGCCGCTGTCCGAGCTGGCCAAGGGTGCGTTCCAGACCGTGATCGGCGAAGTGGACGACAAGATCGATGCGAAGAAGGTCAAGCGCGTGGTGGCCTGCTCCGGCAAGGTGTACTACGACCTGGTCAATGCCCGCAAGACCCGCGGCCAGACCGACACGGCCATCATCCGTGTCGAACAGCTGTACCCGTTCCCGCACAAGGCATTCTCGGCTGAACTGAAGAAGTTCCCGGGCCTGACCGAAGTGGTGTGGGCGCAGGACGAGCCGCAGAACCAGGGTCCATGGTTCCAGATCCAGCACAACATCTTCGAGTCGATGGATGCGGGCCAGCGCCTGGCGTATGCCGGCCGTCCTGCCTCGGCATCGCCGGCTGTCGGCTACTACGACAAGCACTACGCCCAGCAGAAAGAACTGCTGGAGACGGCCTTCTCGAAGCTGAAGGGCTTCATCCTGACCAAGTAAGCACAGTACGCCGCGCAGCCCTCCACGGGCCGCGCGGCAGCAACGCATCTATCGAATTCACGGAGTAACAAACAAATGGCACAAATCGAAGTCAAAGTTCCACAACTGTCGGAATCCGTCGCCGAAGCGACCCTGCTGGCCTGGCACAAGCGGGTGGGCGACACCGTCGCGCGCGATGAAAACCTGATCGATATCGAAACCGACAAAGTGGTCCTGGAACTGCCGGCACCGTCCGCCGGCGTGATCGTGCAGATCATTCAGAACGACGGCGCCACCGTAGTTGCCGACCAGGTCATCGCCATCATCGACACGGAAGCCACCGTCAAGGTTTCGCCAATCCCTGTTACCGCAGCACCGGTTGCCGCCGAAGCCGCGCCGACCCCGGCGCCTGCTGCTGCCGCCGCCACCGGTGGTTCCAAGGGCGACGTGGCCATGCCGGCCGCCGCCAAGATCCTGTCCGAAAAAGGCCTGTCCGCGACCGACGTGTCCGGTTCCGGCAAGGACGGCCGCGTGACCAAGGGCGACGCCCTGGCCGCATCGGCAAAACCGGCACCTGCACCGGCACCTGCCGCCGCACCGGCTGCCGCCAAGCCAGCCCTGCAGAAGATCGCCGCACCGACCAGCCTGAACCTGGGCGACCGCCCTGAAGAGCGCGTGCCGATGAGCCGCCTGCGCGCCCGTATCGCCGAGCGCCTGGTCGAATCGCAATCCACCAACGCCATCCTGACCACCTTCAACGAGGTGAACATGAAGCCGGTGATGGATCTGCGCAACAAGTACAAGGACAAGTTCGAGAAAGAGCACGGCGTCAAGCTGGGCTTCATGTCGTTCTTCGTCAAGGCTGCCGTTGCCGCGCTGAAGAAATACCCGATCATCAACGCCTCGGTCGACGGTAACGACATCGTCTACCACGGCTACTTCGACATCGGTATCGCCGTCGGCTCGCCGCGCGGCCTGGTGGTGCCGATCCTGCGCAACGCCGACCAGATGTCGATCGCCGAGATCGAGAAGAAGATCGGCGAATTCGGCGCCAAGGCCAAGGAAGGCAAGCTGACCCTGGAAGACCTGACCGGCGGTACCTTCTCGATCTCCAACGGCGGCACTTTCGGCTCCATGCTGTCGACCCCGATCATCAACCCGCCACAATCGGCGATCCTGGGCGTGCACGCGACCAAGGACCGCGCCGTGGTTGAAAACGGCCAGATCGTGATCCGCCCGATGAACTACCTGGCGATGTCCTACGACCACCGCATCATCGA
>DASVVD010000980.1:0-11108 GCA_036386715.1 Pseudoduganella sp. | reverse complement strand
CAAAAGGCTACCACCGAGTTCTTTGGCGGCGCCAAGGACCGCCCGGCCGAACTGATCAACGGCTGGACCGAGATCGATGTCGAGAAGGTGTTCGGCATGGTCAATTCGCCGAATGTGAACTTCGACTGCGTGAAGGAGTGCGTGGGCACGGATGGCAAGGTGTACCAGCAACCGGTGAGCAAGTTCCGCGAACGCACCAGGTCCGGCTACATCATGACCGACTTCGCGCTCGACCACGTGCCGTTTTCCGAGCGCCCGCTGCCGTTCGGCATGACGCTCGATGGCAATGCCGGCATCCGCGTCGTTAACACCAGGGTCGAGGGGACGGGCACCATGACGTTCGAGTCGATCGTGCCGACGGCCAATTTCGATCCGCTGAACCCGAACCTCACAGGCGGCACGATCAAGGCCTCGGTCACGAAAGCCACCACCATGCAGGCCAGCGCCACGGACTACCTGCCGATCTGGAACCTGGCGCTGTGGGTGGTGCCGGACCAGTGGGTGGTGCGCCTGCACCAGTCCAAGTCGGTAGCACGTCCGGGCGTCAGTTCGCTGCTGCCGTCGGGCACCTGCACGTTCGACACGACGCGCGCGCTGGTCTCCGGCGGCGACGATGCGGACATGCGCTGCACGGGCACGGTGGGCAATCCGGCGCTGCGGCCGCAGTCGAACCGCAACCAGAACCTGTCCGTGGAATGGTATCCGAACATCGACTCGATGTTCTCCGTGACCTCGTTCCGCCAGAAGGGCAAGATCGGTCCGGCGCAGGTGACCGGCGTCAGCGGCATGAAGGTGTTCCAGGGCTCGAACCTGGTCGATCCGCAGACCGGCGCACCGCTCGATGACGTGGACTTCAGCTACAACACGTGGGAAAACGGTGCCGCCACCGCCCGCAAGGGCTACGAGTTCTCGT
Organism: Pseudoduganella sp.; assembly: GCA_036386715.1. Classification (GTDB taxonomy): domain Bacteria; phylum Pseudomonadota; class Gammaproteobacteria; order Burkholderiales; family Burkholderiaceae_D; genus Rugamonas. Next base: position 10,195 of record DASVVD010000980.1, on the reverse strand, counting down.
CCAAGACGGCGTTCACGTTCCTGCCATGGCGCCTGCGCTACCTGGGCCTGGACCTGAACTACACCAAGCTGCGCTCGGCGACGTCGGCCGTCAACGTGGTGGACCTGATCACCGGCGATCCGCTGCCGCCGGCGCGCGAGTCGAAGTACTCGTACAACTGGTCGGTGTGGTATGACGACGGCAAGCTGTCGGCCCGCGTGGCGGTGCAGGCGGTGGCCGAATATTTCACCTGCATCGCGGCATGCGGCGCGAACACGGTGAACAACTACCCGAGCGCGGGCGGCGGCAGCCGGATCGGCGTGCAGCCTTACAACCCGGGCTCGCCGAACTTCCGTGACGCCAACCGCTACATCGATGCCAAGATCGCCTACCGCATCAACGACTCGATCGAGGTCTTCGCCGAAGGCCGCAACCTGGGCAAGGAAACCACGTCGAACAGCCAGGGCAAGTACGCCACGTTCGCCGACGGCACGCCGAGCATCCTCGACTACTCCTACCCGGGCCGCAAGCTGATGTTCGGCATCAACCTGCGCAATTGATAAAAACCCGGGACAGTCCCCTGTTTGGCGGCAACATCCGCCGGACCTGGCTGTCCCGGACCTACCTGCACAAGGCACTGCGCGGCCGCCCGCAGGCGATCAGGCTGCCCACGTCCGGGTTCGACAAGTAACCCTGGTGCGCCCGCAGCGGATCCTCCACCAGTCCGAACCAGGTCGGCGCGTTCGATACCAGCACATTGAACACCCCGGCCCCCTGTTCCCGGTAGCGCTCGGGCGGCAGGGTATAGGACAGCACGTCGCCGGGATCACTGAATGCCACGAGATTGAGCCGCGGCATGGCGCGCGCGCCGGGCTCCGGCGCGCGGCGCATCTGCAGCAGGCGTTGCAGGCTGTCCGGCGACGGCACCTGCATGGCGGTCCGCGCATCGCCGCTTTTTCCATCATTCTTGCCGTCGCCCGCACCGGCCGCTTCGCCGAGCGGCTGGTCCGCCAGGTGCAGCAGCGGGATCTGGTTGGCGGCCATGATCAGCCAGACCGCCCGCCGCATCTCGCGCGCCGCCATCTGCGCCGCGCGGCTGTCGCGCGGTTCTTCCATCATCCGCAGCAGCGTATCGAACAGGATCTTGCTGCCCAGGCTTTCCGAAATCACCACCAGCGGCGCCGCCGCATCGGTATCGCCGGCCGTGGCAAGGAGCGCCTCGCGCATGCGCGCCTGGATCTGGCCACGGGCGGCGCCCTGGTAGATCAGCGCATCGGGCAGGCAATCGTCGAGCAGCCCGTCCTTGACCCTGGCGTTGAGCGACGGGCGCACCGGCGTGAAGGGCGGGGCGCCGGTGCAGATCGGCGATTTGCCGGTCTGGTCGTAGCACAGCTGCTGCTTGAGCGGCGTGGTCAGTGGCGACCAGATCAGCGACGTGAAGCGGATCGTGCCGTGCGGCGTGCCCACGTCGATCGGCACGATCTCGACGGCCGGCCCGGCCAGGCGCTGCGCTTGCCCGGCGCCGGGCATCGGCGCCACGTTCGCCGCGAGCTGGGTGGCCAGCTTGTCCACCGTGTTGCGTGCCCACGTCGCATCGTGGGTGCAGATGCCATGCACCAACAGCACGTCCGCCTTGCCGCCGGGGGCCTGCGCCGTGAAATCGATCAGGCCGGGAAATTGCGCATCGGCCTCCATGAACTGTGGCGGGCGGTAGGGTGTCGTGCAGCCGGCCAGCAGCGTGGCGGCCGCCAATAGCATGGCAACGATGGTGCGCATAGGCTCTCCATGGGGGCAAACCCCCATCTTTGCGCTACCCGGGCTGTTTTGCTTGCGGCAGATCAAACCGTGCGTACAAATGTTGTCATTCAACAACGATCACGTTTGCCGAGCCATCCACCTGCTTCACGAAGCGCACTACCGCATCGGTCGATACCGTGTCGATCTGCCCGGCCATGCGGCGGTCGAGCGGGTGGTCGTCGAAGGCCACGTTGGCGCGGAACATGCGCGCGCCCAGCCGGGTGGATGCCGGGATGTCCACGGTGATCGCCGTGAAGCGCGCCGCCTTCAGCCATGCCTGCGCTTCCTCGCGGGTGGCCACGTCGCCCGCCGGTGCACTGGCCGCCGCGTAGTTCTCCAGCACCCACTGGTTCGAATTCTGGTAGCGCGTCGAGAACACGTACGACAGCATGTTGTAGCGCGGTTCGTGCAGCCGCTGCGGCGTGCGCCCGGCCAGCAGCTGCGCCAGCCGCGCCTGCGTCGCGGCGCCGGGGATCACCAGCTGCGCTTCATGGCGCACCAGGTCGGTCAGGAAGAAATTACCCATGCCTTCCTGGTACAGCGCCGAGGAAGCCGTGCCGCATTCGTTGAGCTCATGCACCACGGTCCAGCGGCCGGCCGGGTGGTCGCGCACCACGATGCCCATGTGCGAATAGCGCAGGCCGTATTTGCCCAGGTCCTGGCCGGCCCGCGACACCAGCGCCACCTGCGCGCCGCTGGCATCGAGCGCCTGCACGGTGCGCAGGGCCAGGTCGAGCGAACGGGCGGCGTCGGCGGCGGCCAGGGGCTTGTCTTCGCAGGCCTGGCCGGCCCATGCCGGCAGCGCCGCGCACAGGCCCGCCGACAGGGCGGCGAACAGCCACGCGCACAGCAGCAGGCGCCGGGCCGACAGCCGCCGCGTCAACAGCTGCCGGACCGGCAGCCTGCGGATCGAGAGCCGCATGTCAGCCTACCTTCGCGCTGTGCAGCAACGCCTTGCCCGCCTCGTTCGGGATGAACGCGATCGCCTTGCCGGAGGCGACCAGCAGGGTGCCGGTGGCGGTCGCCGAGACGTCGACCACGGTGCCGGCCGCCACCGACAGCCCTTGCGCCGCCTTGCCGGACAGCCGCACGGTGGCTAGGCTGCCGTCCACCGCGCTTTTCAGCAGCAGGTCGACGCCTGCGCCGGTCTTTTCCAGTGCCACGATCACCACGCTGCCGGCAAGCACCACCGGCACCAGTGAACCGGCTACCACGATGCCGGATGCTTCGCCGACCGCCTGCGACGGGTTGGAGGCATCCGCCGCCCGGGCAGGCGTAATGACGGTGACGTGCGTGGCGGCACAGGCAAGGCTGAGCAGGGCGACGAGCAGCAGGCGTTTCATGATCGGTTCCGTATAAGTCAAAGTGAAGTGACCGCATCATCGGCCGTGCCGCCGCACCGGGCAACCGCTATGTGCACGGTTGCGCCCAATGGCTGCTAAAGTATCGTAAAGCGATACTTTTATGGGAAAGGGTAGATCATGTCGAGCAGCGTGATGCTGGTGGAGGGGCTGAAGCGGGCGCTCAAGGCGCACGGCATCACCTATGCGGAGCTGGCGCGGCGCATCGGCATGTCCGAAGCGAGCGTCAAGCGCATGTTCGCGCAGCGCAGTTTCACCTTGCAGCGGCTCGATGACATACTCGCCGCCGCGGGCATCGACCTGCTCGACCTGACCCGTTCCGCGCTGGAAGCGCCACGGCTGATCGACCGGCTCACGCAGGCGCAGGAAGAGGAGCTGACCGGCGACCCGAAGCTGCTGCTGGTGGCCGTGGCGGCGCTGAACGGCCTGCCGGTGGAAGAGATGGTGGCGGCCTTCATGCTGAGCGAAGCCGAAGCGGTGGGCTACCTGCTGCGGCTGGACCGGATCGGCTTCCTGGTGCTGAAGCCGAACAACCGCGTGAAGCTGCTGGTGGCGCGCACGTTCGGCTGGATCCCCAACGGCCCGATCCAGACCTGGTTCCGGCGCGAGGCGGCCGGCGATTACCTCGATGCCCGCTTCGACGGGCCCGGCGAGCAGCTGCGGCTGGTGAGCGTGATGCTGTCGCCGGCCTCCACTTCGGCGCTGCTCGAACGGCTGCGCCAGGTGGCGGACGATTTTTCGCAGCAGCACCAGCTCGATGCCCGGCTGTCGTACGAGGAGCGCCAGGCGGTGACGTTCCTGCTGGCCGCGCGGCCATGGCTGCCGGAGGCCTTCGCGGCGCTGCGGCGGCCGGGCAGGGAAGGCGGGCTTACCGGCGCAGCGCCTGCAGCACCGGCTGCAGCACCGCCGCGCCCAGCTTCATCGAACGGGCGCCGTTCCAGCCGTTGACCGGGTCCGGGTCGTTGGCATTGTCCTTGAACGGCAGTTCCAGCGTCAGCGACAGGCAGCCGAAGAGGTGGGTGATGTGCGGCGAACCCATGGTCAGCACCTCCGGCGAGAACGGTGCGTCCGGGTAGCCGAATTCGCTCTGGAAATCGGGACTGGCCACCTTGAAGTCGGCGATGAAGGCTTCCTGCTCGGCCTTTTGCGCGGGCGTGAAGTTCTCCAGCGAGTCGCTGCCGGCCACGAACACATAGGGCAGGCCTTCGTCGCCGTGCACGTCCAGGCACAGGTCGCAGCCGGTTTCCTGCATCGCCTGCTTGACCAGGTAGACCTCGGGACTGCGCTCCAGCGTTGGCGTGAGCCACTCGCGGTTCAGGTTCGCGCCGGCCGCGTTGGTGCGCAGGTTGCCGCGCACCGAGCCGTCCGGGTTCATGTTCGGGACCACGTAGAACACGGCTTCCTTCAGGCACTGGCTGGCGAACGGATCGCTCGGGTCGAGCAGCGCCTCGACCATGCCCTCGACAAACCACTCGGCCATCGTTTCGCCCGGGTGCTGGCGGGCGATGACCCACACCTTCTTCGCCGCGTCCGGGTCGCCGATCACCAGCATGTTCAGGTCGCGGCCATCGACGGTGGAGCCTAGGTCGACCAGCTCGGCCAGCGGCGACAGCTGGGCATTGTCCAGCAGCGACAGGTGGCGTTCCCACGAATACGGCTCGAAATAGGCGTAGTACACGCTGTCGTATTCGGGCGCGTGCTCGATGGTCATCACGTCGCCGTCGAAGCTGGTGGGCACGCGGAACCACGTGTCGCGGTCGTAGCTGGCCACGGCCTGGTAATCCTTCCAGCCATCCGGGTAGGCGGCCTGGCCGGCGTTCAGGAAACGGATCGTCAGCGGCATGTCGCGCGCGCCCTGCACGCGGAAATAGAACCACTGGGTGATGTCGGCATGCGAATCCTTGCGGATGTTCAGGTCGATGTCGCCCACGCTGGTGGCGCTGACGAACTCGATGGCGCCGGCGTCGAACTGGCTGCTGATCTTGATAGACATTGTGTGTCCTCTTGTTGGATTGGCGCGTCGTGGCGCGAGGCGGCCATGATAACGGCTTTGCACCGGAAAAGCAGCCGTGGCCGCTCTCCCGGCCGGGTTCCAGCCGCTAGCGCAGCCCGCCGAACCGCTCGAAGAACGCCGCCCCGGCATCGGCGACATCGGGCTGCTCGCGCCGCAGCGCGGCCAGCACGTGCTCACCGGCCGCGGCATGCGTCAACAGGTACAGTTCGCGGGCCAGCGCGTAGGCCGCCGCGCCGGGCCATGGCGCCGGCAGCAGCTCGGCGGGCAACTGCGGATCGTGCAGCTGCACGCGGCGATAGGCATGGATCAGCAGGGTGCGCACGATGAAGGCCCCTTCGGGCGGCACGCCGCCGGCCAGCAGCGCCAGCAGCGGTGCGAACCGCTCGGTGAACCGCTCGTAGCCGGCCGCGACTTCGCGCAGGTCCCAGCCCTCGGCCACCAGGTCCGCCAGCGGCTTGCCCTGCACGCCGGGCAATTGCGCCGCCTGCACCACATACACCTTGCCGCGCATGGCCAGCCGGCCCAGCAGGTCGTCCAGCGCTTCCACGTCGCCGGCGGGATGGCCGGCGATGCCCTGCGCCACCATGCTGTAGCCCTGCCACAGCAGTTCCTTGCGCAGCGCCGCGCGCTCGGCCGCCGAGAGGGCGCCGGTGCCGAGCACGAACGTCCAGCTGCCGTGCCAGTGGACACCGGGCGCCGCATACACGCGCCGGAACGCCCGGGCAAAGCGCTGCGCCGCCTCGGGCGTGATCGTGTAGCTGCTGCGCCGCCCGTCGCGCTGCGCGACCAGCCAGCCTTCCTGCGCCAGCCGGAACACCGAGGTGCGCAGCAGCCGGTCGTTGACGCCGAATGGCGCCAGCAGCTCGATCAGGCTGCCCAGCCAGGCCACGCCGCCGTGGGGCACGATCGCGTCGCCGAAGATCGTCATCACCAGCGACTTCGAGCGCGGCGGCTCTTCGGCCAGGAAGCGGGCGATCCAATCGTTCAATTGTTTGTCCATGGCGCCATTGTACCGAGCCCAACAGGATACGGAAATTCGATATGACACACAAAAACAGATTGCAAATTAAATTGTGTATCGTATTATGGAGAGAACAACGCGGATAAGCGAGGAGACCAGCATGTATGCACAGATGGTGGAGACCGGCCTGAAGAACGTGCGGACGGCCGATGCGATGAGCGAACAGGAGCGCGCGTTCCAGGGGCGTATCGACGAAGGCATCAAGGTCGAGCCGAAGGACTGGATGCCCGAGGCGTACCGCAAGACGCTGATCCGGCAGATTTCCCAGCACGCGCACTCGGAGATCGTCGGCCAGCTGCCGGAAGGCAACTGGGTGACCCGCGCGCCCACGCTCAAGCGCAAGTCGATCCTGCTGGCCAAGATCCAGGACGAAGCGGGCCACGGCCTGTACCTGTACAGCGCGGCCGAAACGCTGGGCGTCTCGCGCGACGAGCTGCTGCAGGCCCTGCACGCCGGCAAGGCGAAATACTCGAGCATCTTCAACTACCCCACGCTGTCGTGGGCCGACATGGGCGCGATCGGCTGGCTGGTCGATGGCTCGGCGATCATCAACCAGATCCCGCTGTGCCGCTGCTCGTACGGCCCGTATGCGCGGGCCATGATCCGCGTCTGCAAGGAGGAGTCGTTCCACGCCCGCCAGGGCTACGACATCATGCTGGCGCTGTGCAACGGCACGGCCGAGCAGAAGGCCATGGCGCAGGATGCGTTGAACCGCTGGTGGTGGCCGTCGCTGATGATGTTCGGCCCGTCGGATGCCGAATCGGTCAACAGCGCGCAATCGGCGGCCTGGCGCATCAAGCTGTTCTCCAACGACGAGCTGCGCCAGCGCATGGTCGACCAGACCGTGCCGCAGGCCGAATTCCTGGGCCTGACCGTGCCCGATCCCGACCTGAAATGGAACGAGGAACGCGGCCACTACGATTTCGGCGCCATCGACTGGAGCGAATTCCACGACGTTTTGAAGGGCAACGGCTCGTGCAACCGCGAGCGCCTGCGCACCCGGGTCAAGGCCTACGAGGACGGCCAGTGGTTCCGCGATGCCCTCGTGGCCCACGCCGACAAGCAGACCCGGGCCGCCGCGTAAGGCAGCGATCACCGGTCGTGACCGATACCAGGAGACAAGCATGAGCAAGGAATGGCCCCTCTGGGAAGTGTTCATCCGCAGCCAGCACGGCCTGGCCCACAAGCACGTGGGCAGCCTGCACGCGCCGGATGCGCAGATGGCGATGAATAACGCCCGCGACGTCTACCCGCGCCGCAACGAGGGCGTGTCGATCTGGGTGGTGCGCGCGGCGGACATCGTGGCCAGCAGCCCGTTCGACAAGGCCGCGCTGTTCGAGCCGGCCAACAGCAAGGTCTACCGCCACCCCACCTTCTTCCCGATGCCGGAAGAAGTGAAGAACCTTTAAGGCGGCACCATGGATGCGAAAACCTCCCCGTTGTTCGATTACCTGCTGCGCCTGGGCGACAACGCCCTGGTGCTGAGCCAGCGGCTGTCCGAACTGTGCGGCAAGGGCCCGGCACTCGAGGAAGACATGGCGCTGACCAACGTGGCGCTCGACCTGCTCGGCCAGGCACGGTTGTGGTTCACCTATGCCGGCGAACTCGAAGGCCGCGGCCGCGACGAGGATGCGCTGGCCTACCTGCGCGACGCGCACGATTTCCACAACGTGCTGCTGGTCGAGCAGCCGAACGGCAACTACGCGCACACGCTGGTGCGCCAGTTCTTCTTCGACACCTGGCACTACTTCCAGGTCGGCGCGCTGGCACAGTCGCCGGACCGGCGCATCGCCGACATCGCCGAAAAATCGCTGAAGGAAGTCACCTACCACCTGCGCCGCAGCGGCGACCTGGTGGTGCGCCTCGGCGACGGCACGTCGCTCAGCCACGACTACACGCAAACCGCGGTCGACGAGCTGTGGATGTACACCGGCGAAATGTTCAACTACGACGACGTGGACGAACGGATGGTCGCCGCCGGCATCGCGCCACCCGCCCCCGGCCTGCGCGCGCAATGGCTGGCCCACGTGGAGGCGATCCTCGCCGAAGCCACGCTGGCCATGCCCGCGCCGGACGCCTGGATGCAGAAGGGCGGCAAGCAGGGGCGCCACAGCGAACACCTGGGCTACCTGCTGGCCGAAATGCAGTTCCTGCAGCGCGCCTATCCCGGCGCACAATGGTAAAGGCAGGTAAGCGCCATGTTGACCAACGCTCTTGACAGCGCCACCGTGTGGGCCTGGCTCGCGCAGGTCGCCGACCCGGAGATCCCGGTGATCTCGGTCGTCGACCTGGGCATCGTGCGCGCCGTCGACGTGGACGGCGATGCCGTTTGCGTCACGCTCACGCCCACTTATTCCGGCTGCCCGGCCACGCATGTCATCGAGGCATCCGTGCGCGAGGCCCTGCAGGCGCAGGGTGTCGGGGAGGTCCGCATCGTTACCCGCCTGTCGCCGGCGTGGACCACGGACTGGCTCAGCGAAGCGGGCAGGCAGAAGCTGAAGGGCTACGGCATCGCGCCGCCGGTGCAACAGGTGATCGAGCAGGTGATCGACATTTCCGGCCTGCGCGGCGGCCTGGCCGCCGCCGTCTCCCGCCGGCCCGGTGCCGCTGCCGTGACGGCCCCCGCGATCGCCTGCCCGCACTGCGGTTCCACCCATACCGAACTGACGAGCCAGTTCGGCTCCACGCCCTGCAAGGCGCTGTACCGATGCCGCGACTGCCGGGAACCGTTCGATTACTTCAAGTGCCACTGAAATGAGCAAATTCCATCCGCTGACCGTCGCCCGCGTGCACAACGAAACCCGCGACTGCATTGCCGTCACGTTCGCCGTGCCGCCCGAACTTGCCGGCGATTTCCATTACCGGCAGGGCCAGCACCTGACCCTGCGTGCCAGGATCGGCGACGAGGACGTGCGCCGCTCGTACTCGATCTGCTCGGCCGTGCAGGACGGCGCACTGCGCGTGGCCATCAAGCGCACGCCCGGCGGCGTGTTTTCCAGCTGGGCCAACGAATCGCTGCGCCAGGGCGCCGTCATCGACGTGATGCCGCCGATGGGCCACTTCAATGTGCCGCTCGATGCCGGCAGCGCGAGGCACTACCTGGCGTTCGCGGCCGGCAGCGGCATCACGCCGATCCTGTCGATCATCAAGACCACGCTGCTGGAGGAACCGCGCAGCCGCTTCACGCTGGTCTACGGCAACCGTTCCTCGTCCTCGGTGATCTTCAGGAACGAGCTGATGGAGTTGAAGGACCTGTACCTGGAGCGCCTGAACATCGTCTACGTGATGAGCCGCGAGCAGCAGGATATCGAACTGTTCAACGGCCGCATCACCAGGGAAAAGACCGAGCAGTTCCTGCAGCACTGGATCGACATCGGCGACTACGACAACGCCTTCATCTGCGGGCCCGAAGACATGATGCTCGGCGTCTCCGCGGCGCTGCAGGAGGCCGGCATGTCGAAGGACGCCATCAGGATCGAGCTGTTCGCCGCGTCGATCCCGAAGCACCAGCACAAGCCGCGCGCGCAGCTCGATGCGCAGGCGGCGCAGCACCTCACCGAAGTCACCGTGATCCAGGACGGCAGCGCCGCCACCTTCACGATGGAGAAGGACAAGGAGTCGATTCTCGATGCCGGCCTGCGCGCCGGGCTGGAAATGCGCTACTCGTGCAAGGGCGGGGTGTGTTCGACGTGCCGCTGCAAGGTGGTCGAGGGCACGGTGGACATGGATGTCAACTATGCGCTGGAAGACTACGAGATCGCGCGCGGCTTCGTGCTGAGCTGCCAGGGCTTCCCGGCGACGGACAGGGTCGTCATCGATTTCGACCAGGCCGAATAAGAACCGCAACACAAACCCCATGGCTGCGTTGCATTCGTCTTGTCGTACTGAAGTACTGTCTTCGACGATGCGCCTTGCCCTGGGGCTTGTGTTAGCGGCTCTCAAAACATATTGAAGGAGACGCCAGTGAACTATGAAAACATCCTGTTCGGCATCGAAGGCGGTATCGCCACGCTGACGCTGAAC
>DASVVD010000979.1:0-5170 GCA_036386715.1 Pseudoduganella sp. | reverse complement strand
AGCCGGTGCCGCGACGATCCGCCGCGCGCACGCCGTACAACCCGTGGCCGCGCTACAGAGCGAATACTCGATGTGGTGGCGCGAGCCGGAGGCAGAAGTCCTGCCGCTGCTGGAAGAACTGGGCATCGGATTCGTTCCGTTCAGCCCTCTCGGCAAGGGCTTTCTGACCGGGGCAATCAGTGCGTCGACACAGTTCGACCCAGCGGACTTTCGCAATACGGTACCGCGCTTTGCCCAGGATGCGCGTGCAGCAAACCAGGCAATGGTAGAACTGCTCGGCCGGATCGCCGCCACAAAGGGCGCGACGCCGGCCCAGGTCGCGCTGGCGTGGCTGCTGGCCCGGCAGCCCTGGATCGTGCCGATTCCCGGCACCACGAAACTGCATCGCCTCGACGAGAACCTGGGCGCCGCGCTGTTGGAATTGTCACCCGCCGAGCTCGGCGACCTCACCGATGCGTTGTCGAAAATCAGTGTACAGGGCGAGCGTTACTCGGCCGACCGGCAGAAGCTGGTAGGCCGGTAGGCAGCTGCCATGGCAAACCAATGAAGTGTCCATCGCCCCATGCCTATCACCCCTGCTCCCGGCCTGACCTCTGCTGAAAGCCTGGCCAGCTACCCGCCCGGCCAGATCGTGGCAAAGAGCCATGGGCCAGCCTGGCGCGATGTCCAGATGTCGGTATTTTCACTGGTGTCCGACGAGGAGGCATTTCACATGCCTGCCGTGACAGAACCCTTTATCGTCTGGATCGTCGCGGGGGAAGCATACACGGAAGAGCAGGAACCGGGCGGCGTACTGGTCGCCACGCACATCCGGCCGGGCTCCCTGTTTCTGACGATGGCCGGCGCACCGTACGCCTTCCGCTGGAAGCGGCTGTCGGCAGCGCCGCTGGAGGTCGTTCTCCTGCTGCTCGGCATGCCGATTTTCGAAGCGGCGCTTCGGGAAACGCACGGCGAACGGGCGCAGGAAGCGCACTTTCGCAACGTGTCCGGCACCGAGGACGCAGCCCTGGTTTCGCTGCTGGCCTGCCTGCGCGGCGAGCTAGCGCGGCACAATGCGAGTGCCCTCTTCGTTCGCGGCGTGGCCGACGCCATCGCGGTGCACCTGGCTCGCCAGTACGTCGATATCGGTGCGTCGCACCTCGATGGCTCGGCCCTGCCTGCCTATAAGTTGCGGCTGGTCACTTTGTGGATGAGCGAGCACCTGGCGGAACCGTTCAGCCTGGCGACGCTGGCGAATATTGCCGGCATCAGCGAATTTCATTTCAACCGGCTGTTCAGGAAAGCGGCCGGCCTGCCGCCGTCGCAATACCATATCAAGCTGCGCATGGAATCGGCGCGGCGACTGCTGCGCGAAACGACCACCAGCATTGTCGCCATTGCCAACGAGGTGGGCTATTCCAACCCCAGCCATTTTTCCCAGCAGTTCCGCAAGGAGACAGGACTGACGCCGAGCGACTACCGGCGCCAGCGTTAGCGGTCAGGCGGCGCTGTGCTGCACATGGTGCGCCGCGTCTTACTCGGACATCGACAGCAGGCCGCCGTCGAGGCGCCCGCCCTGGATGTCGATCCGTCCGATCCTGGCGTTGATATCGTCAATGTCTGCTGCGGTCAGATCGAGATCGATCGCCTTGAGGTTGTCGTCGATATAGGCAACCTTGTCCATGCCCGGAATCGGCACGATCCATGGCTTTTGCGCCAGCAGCCAGGCCAGCGCCACCTGCACCAGGGTGGCGTTGCGCTTCGCGGCGAAAGAGCGCAGCACTTCCACGACCGGCATATTCGCCTTGATGGCCGCCTGGGTGAAGCGGGGAAAATTCGCGCGCAGGTCGGTGGCACTGTCGAACTTCGTGCCGGTATCGATGGTGCCGGTCAGGAAGCCGGTCCCCAATGGCCCCCACGGCACGAAGCCGATACCCAGCTCTTCGCAAACCGGGATCACTTCCGCTTCCGGTTCGCGGGTCCAGATCGAGTACTGGTTCTGCACCGCGGCCACGGGATGCACGGCATGGGCGCGGCGGATCGTTGCAGCGCCTGCTTCCGACAGGCCGTAATGCCGGATCTTGCCCTCACGGATCAGATCTTTCAACGTGCCCGCGACGTCTTCGATCGGCACGTTCGGATCGACACGGTGCTGGTAGAACAGGTCGATGTAATCGGTCTTAAGGCTGATGAGCGACGCTTCGGCCACGGCACGGATGTTTTCTGGGCGGCTGTCGGTACCGGTGATCGTGCCGTTTTCCAGCCTGAAGCCGAATTTGGTGGCGATGACGATGTCCTTGCGCATCGGTGCCAGCGCTTCGCCCACCAGCTTCTCGTTGACGTAGGGGCCATAGGCCTGTGCGGTATCGAAGAAATTGATGCCGCGCTCGACGGCTGCGCGCAGCACCCGGATGCCTTCGCTTTCCTCGACCGCCTTTCCGGTACCGAAGCTCAGGTTCATTGCCCCTATGCCCAGTGCCGACACCGCAAGACCGCTGTTACCCAACTGACGCACCTTCATTTGCTTCTCCAAGTGATTGATTGCAGCACGCTGCTGACCAACACACTTTATCGATCCAGGTACGTGGCTTCCACCACGGGCTTGCCCAGGCTATCGGGATTTTGCTAAAAGCTGCCGGCTGCCTTTTCCTTGCCGGTACCGCGGCGCCGCATGTCCAGCGGCTTGCCTGCCTTGATTGATGATGGCCTTACATTGATGACGGTCCTACAGCACGCACTTCGGCAGAACCGGCTGTATGTCGGTCGGGGGCAGCGGTTTCGAGACGAAATAGCCCTGTATTTCATCGCAATGCAGCAACTTCAATCGCCTGGCCTGTTCCGCGGTTTCGACACCTTCCGCCACCACGCGCATGCCGAGTGCGTGGGCCATGGTAATGATCGCCGTGAAGAATACGCCGCCTTCCTTGGTCTTCTCCAGTTCGGCCGTGAAAGCCCTGTCGACCTTGAGCACATCGAAATCGAGGTGCTGCAATTGCGAGAGCGACGAGTAACCGGTGCCGAAGTCGTCCACCGCCAGCGCGATGCCGAGCCGCTGGATGTTTTTCAAGGCCTGCGATACATGGGCGCTGTCGGCGGTCATGGACGATTCGGTCAGCTCGATCTCCACCAGTCCGGGCGAAACGCCATGACGTTCGATTGCCTTCCGCAAGACTTCGGTGATGTCGGATTCGTTGAACTGCCGGGCCGATACGTTGATGGACACGGGAACCAGCTTCCTGCCCTGGCGCGACCAATGGGAGATTTGCGCGCACACCTTGTCGATGACCACTTCTCCCAGCTGCACGATCAATCCGGTTTCCTCCGCCAGGGGAATGAAATCGATCGGCTCCAGGATGCCCCTGGTGGGATGCGCCCATCGTGCCAGCGCCTCCATGCTGCAGGTCTCCCCGGTCGCCACGTCGACCCGGGGCTGGTAGTACAGGATCAACTGGTCGGTTTCGAGTGCATGTTCCAGCTCGGCGTTGCGATCGATCCTGGCGCGCACCGACTCGTAGTACACACGGTCGAAAAACCGGTAGCCCATTTTCCCGTTGGTCTTGACGGCGTACATGGCGGCATCGGCATGCTTGAGAAGCTCCTGCATCTCCGCGCCATCTTCGGGGAAGACACTGATGCCGACCGAGGCGCCGATCGGAAAGGTGCCTTGGGCAATGTGGAATCGTTCGCCAAACGCCTGCAGGACGCGTTGCGCGATCTGTGCCACCGAATTCCGGTCATGGACCTGTTCGACGATCACGATGAACTCGTCCCCGCCGATCCTGACGACATGGTCGCCCGGCCGCACCGCCAGCTTGAGGCGTCTTGCAACGTTGCGCAGCAGCTCGTCCCCGCTGCCGTGGCCGGCGGTATCGTTGACGTTCTTGAAGCCATCGAGATCGATGAACAGCAGCGCCACCAGGCCATGGTCTTCGCTTGCGCGTTGCAGCGCAGCCGGCAGATACGCGGTCATCCAGTGGCGGTTGGGAAGCCCCGTCAGCGGGTCTTCGTTGCCGCGGCGCTCGAGTTCGAACAGGTGCTGCTTGCTTTCGGTAATGTCCCACGTCGTCACCGACAACAGGCCCTGTGAATGCACCATCTTGAGCCGGTACCATTTGATCGCCCCGCCCTTCACTGGTACTTCGATGTCGTCCTCGAAGACGCCGCGCTCCACGGCAATGACGAACCGGCGCACCAGCCTGGCACGCCAGTCGCTCTTGTCCGCATGGTGGAGTGTCGACAGCCGGGCGCCGATCATCGCCTGGCGCGATTGCCGGTACAGGTCGGCCCCTGTCTGGTTGCAGTCGATGACCTCGAAATCGGTAATGAGCGTGTTGCGGTCCTGTATCGGGCGGCAGATATAGAAACCCTCGCTGCCCACTTCGGTGGCGAGCCGGTAGGCGGCCCGTGCAAGTTCCACCTGGCGCTTGCGCCAGCCCAGGCGCACCGAGAGCGCCATGGCGACCAGCGTGAAGACGGCGAGGATCGCACTGCTGATCATCGCGCGCTCGAGCGTGCGTGCCCGTTCCCTGGTGAAGACGGCAAACGCTTCCTGCTGGTCCACGCCGGCAATGGCAATCACCGGGAACCCCGGCACCTGTTGCCAGCCGAGGTAACGATTACGCAGGTCGCCAAACCATTCGCGCCCGTTGACGAGCATGCTTCCCCCGGGCCTGGCGAGCATGGCATTGCGCGCCGCCGCCGTGCCGAGTGCCAGCCTGCTGAATGCGCTGGTGTACGACTCATACACGGTTTCGCCGACCCGGCTGGCCCGTATTGCGCCATCGTTGCCCAGGATCGCCAGCAGCCCGTTGCTGCCGAGGGTGACCCGGTCATAGCTGGCGGTAAGGTAGGCCGGCGCGACCGCTGCACGCACCACGCCGGCAAAGCTGCCGTCGCCGTCCGTGATCCGGCGGGAGAAATGGACGACGCTGCGGCCCGTGGACCGGCCTTTCGCGGCCGCGCCGACATACAGGCCATCCACGGACTGGGCTTGCTGGAAGCGGAAATACCACCTGTCCGAGACGTCTTCCCCGACGACCTGCAAGGTGTTGGTGACCAGTTTCCCGTCCCGCCCCACGATACCCACGTTGAAGACCGGGGTGGAAGGGAACAGCCCGGGCTGGCCAATGCCCTCGAGCCGCAATGTGCGTTCACTGAGGGCCCATTCGAAGCGGACGTGCTGCAGGATCTG
>DASVVD010000978.1:0-4457 GCA_036386715.1 Pseudoduganella sp. | reverse complement strand
CGAGGCCACCACGGCAAAGCCGCGGCCCTGCTCGCCGGCCCGTGCCGCTTCCACGGCCGCATTCAGCGCCAGGATGTTGGTCTGGAAAGCGATGCCGTCGATGACGCCGATGATGTCGACGATCTTCGAGGAACTCGCCTTGATCGAACCCATCGTATCGACCACCTGCGACACGACCTGGCCACCCTTCGCCGCCACCGACGACGCTGTCACTGCCAGCTGGTTGGCCTGGCGCGCGTTGTCGGCGTTCTGCTTGACGGTCGAGGTCAGCGTGCCCATCGCGCTCGCCGTTTCGCCCAGCGAGCTGGCCTGCGTTTCGGTGCGCGCCGACAGGTCGGCGTTGCCCGAGGCAATTTCCTGCGAAGCCAGGGCGATGGTCTCGGTGCCGCTGCGCACCTGCCCCACGGTCTTGACCAGGCTGTCGTTCATGTCTTTCAGTGCCTGCAGCAGGGTGCTGGTTTCATCCTTGCCTTCGACGACCACGCGCGACGTCAGTTCGCCGGCGGCGACACGCTGCGCCACCTCGACGGCGCCAGCCAGCGGCACCGTGATCGAGCGCGTGGTGAAGACCGCGCAAACGACGCCGACTGCCACGCCGAGCGCGCCCAGCAGCAGCGTCAGCATCAGCACGTGGTTATCCGCTTCCACCGAGTGATCCTGCAGCGTGCGCATGGCGGCGTGCTGCATGTCCACCAGGCGGTTCAGGCCTTCCAGCGTGCGGGTGTTCAGCGGATCGATGCGGCCCGAGATGATCTTCGTCGCGCCCTCGGCATTGAAGGCCATCACCTGCGCCATCGCATCCTTGAACGCGGTGTCCACGCCCTTGTCCAGCTCGGCCAGTTCAGCCAGCAGCTTCTTTTCGGCGTCGTCCAGGCCCAGCTTTTCCAGCTTGCCCAGCGCCTCCGCATAACGCGCCTGCTGCGCCTTGACCTTGGCTTCTTCCTTCTGCATCAGCTCCACGTCCGACTGCAGGCCGATGTTGCGCATGGCGATGCCCGATTCGAGCATCGCGCTTTTCATCGCGATCGCCGCGCGGGTCTTGGCGCTGGTCAGTTCCAGCCCCTCGTTCAGCTGCGCCTTGTTGCGATGATTCAGTCCGTTGGCGGTCAGCACCAGCGCCACCAGGATCAGCAGGATGATGCCGAACCCGATGCCGAGGCGTGTACCGATCTTGTAATCTCGTACGTTCATTTTAAATTCCGTTCCTTCGATGTAACCCTGCATGCGGCGCACCCCCGACTGGGCGCTGGCCGCGACTGTTTTATACTGCGTGGACCGCGGCTCAGGCCGCGGTCTTGTCCATCAGCCCCATTTCGGGGCTCGACATCAGCTTGTCGATGTCCATCAGGATCAGCATCCGTTCGTTCACGGTGCCGAGGCCGATCATGTACTCGGACGAGAACACCGTGCCCATCTCGGGCGACGGCTTGATCTGGTCCGGCTCCAGCGTGATCACGTCGGACACGCTGTCCACCACCATGCCTACCACCCGGCCGTTGATGTTCAGGATGATCACCACGGTGAACTGGTCATAGACCGGTTCGCCGAGGTGGAACTTGATGCGCATGTCGACCACCGGAATGATGATGCCGCGCAGGTTGATCACGCCCTTGATGAAATCCGGCGCGTTGGCGATGCGGGTTACCGCTTCGTAGCCGCGGATTTCCTGTACTTTCAGGATGTCGATGCCGTATTCTTCCCGGCCCAATGTGAAGGCCAGGAATTCGTGGCCCGCGATGTCGGCGTTCTGGAGGGGGTCTGCCATAGGGATGTCCTTTGCTATTGGAGTATTGGTTCAATATGCCAGGCTCAGCCCAGCGTGTTCAGGGTGGATTCGTCCACCAGCTGCCGCGAGGAGCGGATCAGCGCCGCCACGTCCAGGATCAGCGCCACGCCGCCGTCGCCCAGGATCGTGGCACCGGAAATACCGGCCACCTTGCGGTAATTCGATTCCAGGTTCTTCACCACCACCTGCTGCTGGCCGACCAGTTCGTCGACGAACAGGCAGGCCTTCCTGCCTTCCGTTTCCAGGATCACCAGGATCCCTTCCCACGGTTCGGCAAAGCGCGGGACGATGCCGAACATCTGGTACAGCGGGATCAGCGGCAGGTACTCGCCGCGCACCTTGACCACGCGGCCCTTGCCGGTGATCTCGCGCACATCCGTCTGCGCCGGCTGGAGCGACTCGACCACGAAGCCCAGCGGCAGGATATACACCTCGTCGCCCACGCGGATCGACATGCCGTCCAGGATCGCCAGCGTCAGCGGCAGCGAGATCGAGATCGTGGTGCCGAACCCCTTCGCCGAGCGGATGTCGACGGTGCCGCCCATGGCCGTGATATTGCGCTTGACCACATCCATGCCCACGCCACGGCCCGACACGTCCGTTACCTGCTCGGCTGTCGAGAAACCCGGCGCGAAGATCAGCTGCCATACGTCGGCATCCGGCATCGTCTCCGATACCGGCAGGCCGTTCTGCCTGGCCTTGGCCAGGATCCGTTCACGGTTCAGCCCACCGCCATCGTCCGAGACCTCGATGATGATGTTGCCGCCCTGGTGCGAGGCCGACAGGAACAGCCGGCCCGCGTCCGCCTTGCCGGCGGCGCGGCGCACTTCCGGCATTTCGATGCCATGGTCGATGCTGTTGCGCACCAGGTGCGTCAGCGGATCGACGATGCGCTCGATCAGGCCCTTGTCCAGTTCCGTGGCGGCGCCGTTGGTGATGAAATCGACTTTCTTGCCCAGCTTGGTCGCCAGGTCGCGCACCATGCGCGGGAAGCGCGAGAACACGAAGTCCATCGGCATCATCCGGATCGACATCACCGCTTCCTGCAGGTCGCGGGTATTGCGCGTCAGCTGGCCTACCGAAGCCAGCAGCTTTTCATGCACCATCGCATCGAGTGCATCGACACGCTGCTCGATCATCGCCTGCGTGATCACCAGCTCGCCGACCAGGTTGATCAGCTGGTCCACCTTCTCGATCGATACGCGGATCGACGACGATTCCGCGCCCTGGTGATGGGCCCCCGCGGCTGCCTTGTCGACGTCCTTCTTCAGCGCCTTGCGCTCCTCGGCCACCTCGGCAGCCGGCGCATCCTTGATGCCCGCGGCGGCGCGGATCTGTTCGACCGGCTGGAAGAAACCGTAGCCGCGTGCCGTGTCTCCCGCCGCCTGCGCGCCGGCACGGATTTCCTCCAGCGGCTGGAAGAACCCGTAGCCGTCGCCGGACTGGGTGGCCGCGCGCAGTGCGCCCTCTTCGGCCTTGCTCAGCGGCTCGAAGAAGCCGTAGCCGAGATCGTCCTCGACGTCCTTGCGTTCGGCCTGCTCGAGCGCCGCCTGGGCGTCGCTCAGGGCCGGCAGCTCGACGATGTTCATGTCGTCCGTGTCCAGCACGAACGAACAGATCGCCACGATGTCGTCGAGGCTTTCATGGGTGGTGACGAGCATGGCATTGCGCTCGCTGTCGATCGGCGTGACCGCCACGTGCGCCATCAGGCCAAGCTCGGCAGCCAGCGCCGTCACGTCGCGGTGCGGCATCGCAGGCAGTTCGAGGCGCCAGCGGCGCCCGCCGCTGTGATCGACCACTTCGCTGTCCGCGACGGCGCCCTGGAAGGCCGGCGCCACGTGGGCGATCGCCTCTACCTGCACGTCCTGGGCAAGGTGCTGCAGCATCATCCGCACGTCGCCCACCACGTCCTGGTCGACGGGCGTGCCCAGCCGGTGGCCGTCGAGCTGCATCTTCAGCGCGTCCTTGGCCGCCAGGAAAGCGTCCACATGGTCGAGCGTGAGCGCCATCTCGCCCTTGCGGATGCGATCCAGCAGGGTCTCGAGGATGTGCGTCACCTCCGTCATGTCGGTCAGGCCGAACGTGCCGGCGCCGCCCTTCACCGAGTGGGCGGTGCGGAAGATCGCGTTCAGGTCTTCCTCGGTCGGCGCTTCAATGTCGACCGCCAGCAGCAGTCGCTCCATTTCGGCCAGCAGCTCCTCGGCCTCGTCGAAGAAGACCTGGAAGAACTGGCTAATATCGATGGTCATGGGAAAACTCCGCAAATGCCAGGTGCCAGTCTCACGCCACGCATGATCAGCCGATGACCTTCTTGACAACCTCGATGAGGCGTTGCGGATCGAAGGGCTTGACGAGCCAGCCGTTGGCACCGGCGGCGCGGCCCTTGGCCTTCATCTCGTCCGACGATTCGGTGGTCAGCATCAGGATCGGGGTCTTGGCGTAGGCAGGCCGCGTGCGCAGGGTCTTGATCAGGGCCAGGCCGTCCATGCGCGGCATGTTCTGGTCGGTCAGGACCAGGTCGACGACCTGGTTGCGTGCCTTCTCCAGGCCATCCTGGCCGTCGACCGCTTCGACCACCTGGTAGCCGGCCGCCTTCAGGCTGAAGGCGACCATCTGGCGCAGGGAACTCGAATCGTCGACTGCGAGAATTGTTTTAGCCATCTTTTGCTCC
>DASVVD010000977.1:0-7316 GCA_036386715.1 Pseudoduganella sp. | reverse complement strand
GCGCTGGTGCGATATGCCCACTGATGGGAATATCTCGCTCAGCCGCGCTGAGACGTCATTCACCGTGGCCTGCAATGATAGCAGTTCGGCAGCGGACACAACGCCCAAATCGAATGATTCGATCAGGAGATCTATATAATCCGAGAAACAGTAAGTAAAATCCGGGTTGTGCTGGAAATTCGAATTCGATTCGAGCCGCTGGTCGCGGCGGAAATAGGAAAGCTCTTCGTCAATGTAGAACGCCTTGCCCGACCTGACAAAATTGAAGTACGCAGCTACGTCGGCCAATCCTCGCGTACAGTTGTGCATGCCGTAGCTGAACAGGCCAGGGCCTATTTCCCAGAGGCGGTCGCGTCGGAACATAACTGAGCTGAATTCACCGACAAAATTGCACATGCCTAACACCATGGCGCGTTGCATATCCATACCAGTTACGCTGCCGCTTGCTTCATACGGGCGGCGAGCTTCTACACGCTCATTGTCGGCATTGATTACATGTGACGCGGAGAAAACCAGTTGCACGTCAGGATCCATGTTCATTGCTGTCACCATGCGTTCGACGCAGAAAGGGTGCAACACGTCGTCGTCAAATAGTGGCTTTATCAAATGCCCCTTGGCACCAAACAGGGATGACAGCACATTCTTGTCGCGTAATGCCATGTTGCGCTGATAAATCACATGCGAGGAGTAGCGCTGGCAAATGTCGTGGATTGCCTCGGTCGGGCAGTTGTCGCTAACCAGAATCTCTGTGTTCGGATAAGTTTGTCCTATGGCCGAACGCAAGCATGATTCAAAATGCGACGGCTTATATGAAGGAATTACAATACTAACTTTAGGCAGATTCATGATTTATCTGATAAGACCACGGAGATGGCTGGACGACCGCAAGATCCAATCATACTCTGTTGTGGCAGAGGAAGTGGGAGGATGTGGACAGAGCGCAACTCTGCTTCCAATTGTTACTGTTGCCTTAATTGAATCATTTTTCTTTTGTAGCGCCAGTTTGTTGCATGTTTTTATATACAAGTCCCCATGGGCAATAGAGCGATTCGGCAATGCGTAGCGCCCCGGCTGCAACTCGTATCATCCTGAGTCCTTGCCACACTGTTTGCGTGCTGACTCGAAGTCCTTGGCAGGCAAGAAACTGCCGAATCCAGCAATCAACCGGGCACCCCGAAAACCTGCCGCGGCATGGCATGATGGCAGTCTCCCGATTTTGACGCAGTTCTCATGATCAAGACCAGGTGCCCCGGCACGGGTATATCGCGCGCGGTGGCCAGATGCTCGACGCGAGCACTGTGCAGGTGCCGAAGCAGTCGCTGAGCAAGCAGGAGAAGGCGCTGGTGCAGCAAGCAAGGACAAGCCGGTTTCGGAACCGCAGCAATGTTGGTACTTCGTTGAGCACAACTGCTGAAGCACCAGGCGGGCCTTGATGCGGTAGCGGGGCGCCATGGTGGTATCGCACTCTTTCTAGCGTATCGAGCCCGTAGCAGCCCGGCGGAACGCGATCTTGTTTACGATTGAAAAAATGCTGCCACTATGACCCGCAAGCGCGAAAATTCACCGAAATAGCAGGCTATTGCGGGAGGTAATAATGCCTGGTATTACAAGCCGTACTTTCATGCTACGGTTTGTGCCAATTGCCTCACTATTTTTCATCCATATCGACATACGTCATCTGGTCGATTTCCGCCCGGAAATCGCCCACCTTGGTCCCCGTCGCCGGCCCTTCGGTCGATACCAGCGAGCACGACTGCGTTTCCACATGCCACACCTGGCTGCCGGCGCGCAGGCTCCAGTGGTTGTCGCCTTCGCTGAACAGTTCCACGGTGGTGTCTTCCAGCGGCAGCTCGGCCAGGTCGATGCGGCGCTGGCAGTCGGGCTTGCGGGTGGCCATCAGGATGAAGCGGCCTTCCTCGCTCCAGAAGTGATCCTGCTGGCGGCGCACGGTCAGCGTGTGTTCCTGGGTGCTGTCCGCATAGTAGGTGGCGGAGTCGTTATAGCAGCCCGCGAGCAGCGACAGCAACAGCGGGATCGGCAGTATCAGCTTGCGCATGGGAAGTCCTGGCGGGGTTCGTCTGGGCGATTATAGCCATGACCGCACGATTGCCCTAATGGACATCATTCGTTGCAATTAGGATAAACTTTGCCTTTTACCGTCCAGTTCGCGCATATGCCTCAGTCCCGCATCGACGATCATAGTTTCCGCCGGATTCTCTTCCGCAACATCACGCTGCCCCTGGCCGCGGGTGTCGTCAGCGCCGCCGTTTTCATCGCCGTATTTGCCTACCTGCTCAATGCCCTGACACTGGTCGAGCACTCCGAGCGGGTGATCGGCAACGCCCAGGAATTGCGCAAGCTGGCCGTGGATATGGAAACCGGCATGCGCGGCTACCTGTTGACCGGCGAGGAATCGTTCCTGGCGCCCTACAAGCTGGCCCGACCCAAGATCGATACGGCGCTGAACACGCTGGGTGAACTGGTGCAGGACAATCCGACCCAGATCGACCTGCTGCGCAATATCCGCGCCCAGCAGGCCCAGTGGGAGCGGGCCGCGCAGGAAATGATGAACCTGCGCAAGACGGGCGGCGATTACCTGTCGACCGTGCGGGCACAGCGCGGCAAGATCGAATTCGACGAGCTGCGGGCCCTGTTCCAGTCGTTCATTTCCACTGAAGAACGGCTGCGCATGGACCGCAACCGGGATGCGCGCAGCGTTACCTACATTACCGTGGTGGGGTTCCTCACCATCAGCCTCGCGCTCAGCGGTTTCCTGGCCTGGTTCGGCCGCAAGGAACTGATGCGCCTGTCGGAGGCCTACAATGCCGCGCTGAAGGAGCAGGGCACGCATGCCGAGCGCGTGCAGCGCCAATCGTGGATGCGTTCGGGCCAGAGCCAGATGGCCGAGCAGGGCATCGGCCAGCTGTCGACGGCGGCACTGTCGACCACGCTGCTGCATTTCCTGGCGCGTTACCTCGATGTGGTGGTGGGCGCGATGTACGTGCGCGAGACCAATGGCCTGCTGCGCCGTACCGCCGCCTTCGGCTTCTCGGCCGACGACGAGGAGCGCGGCCGCACCATCGGGCCGGACGAAGGCGTGGTCGGCCAGGCCGCCCAGATGCGCCGCCTGATCCACCTGGAAAACCTGCCGCCCGATTACCTCAAGCTGTCGTCCGCGCTGGGCAGCGCCACGCCCACGCAGGTCGTGGTGCTGCCGGTGGCCAGCGATGGCCGCGTCAACGGCGTGATCGAGCTGGGCTTCCTGCACCCCGTGGGCGAAAAGGAAACCGAGTTCCTGAACCTGGTGGCCGACAATATCGGCACCGCGATCGAAGCCACGCTGGCGCGCCAGCGCATGCAGGAACTGCTGGTGGAAACGCAGCAGCTGAACGAGGAACTGCAGGTGCAGCAGGAAGAGCTGCGCACTGCCAACGAGGAACTGGAAGAGCAGTCGCGCGTGCTGGAGGAGTCGCAGGCCAGCCTGGAGAACCAGAAAGCCGAACTGGAGCAGACCAACGAGCAGCTGGCCGAGCAGGCCACGGCGCTCGACCAGAAGAACACCGCGCTGAACGATGTCCAGTACCAGCTGGAAGAGCGGGCGCGCGACCTGGAGCGCGCCAGCCAGTACAAATCGCAGTTCCTGGCCAATATGTCGCACGAGCTGCGCACGCCGCTGAACAGCTCGCTGATCCTGGCCAAGCTGCTGTCCGACAATACCCAGGGCAACCTGAACGAAGAGCAGGTGCGCTTCGCGCAAACGATCTACTCGGCCGGCAACGACCTGCTGAACCTGATCAACGACATTCTCGACATCTCAAAGGTCGAGGCGGGCAAGCTGGAGCTGAACCCGGAAGAGCTGCGCCTGCAGCAGGTGATGGAAGGCCTGCGCCGCACGTTCGAGCCGCTGGCGCAGCAGAAAAACCTGGACTTCTCGCTGGTGCTGGCGCCGGGCCTGCCCGACACGATCTTCACCGACTGCCAGCGGCTGGAACAGATCCTCAAGAACCTGCTGTCGAACGCGCTGAAATTCACCGACCAGGGTGGCGTCACGCTGCGCGCCGAACCGGGCCCGAACGGCCAGCTGCGCTTCGCGGTGACCGATACCGGCATCGGTATCCGCGCCGACCAGCACGCCGCGATCTTTGGCGCGTTCCAGCAGGCCGACGGCACCACCAGCCGCAAGTACGGCGGCACCGGCCTGGGCCTGTCGATCTCGCGCGACCTGGCCGTGCTGCTGGGCGGCACGATCACGCTGGACAGCACGGTGGGACAGGGCAGCACGTTTACACTGACCTTGCCGGTGCAGTGGTCGTCGGCGCCACAGCGCGGCGAAACCTCGCTGTCGCCGGCGCCGCTGCCGCTGCCGGCACAGGTGCCGGTGCCGCCACCCGTCGCATCGCCCCCTTCACCTGCTTCCGCCAGCGCGCCGCCGTCCTCCGCACAGCGCGCGTTTGCCGATGACCGCGACCAGCAAGCGCCGCCGGAGCGCCGCCTCCTCGTCATCGAGGATGAACCGGCGTTCGCCCGCATCCTCTACGACCTGGCGCATGAAATGGATTACCGCTGCCTGGTGGCGTTCGCGGCGGACGAAGGCCTGCAGATGGCCGAGCAGTACCAGCCCACCGCGATCCTGCTGGACATCCGCCTGCCGGATCGTTCCGGCCTGTCGGTGCTGCAGCTGCTGAAGGACAACCCGCGTACCCGCCACATCCCGGTGCACGTGGTCTCGGCCTCGGATGCGGGCGAGGCGGCGCTGCACATGGGGGCGATCGGCTTTGCGATGAAGCCCACCACGCGCGACGAACTGCAGGAAGTGTTCGCCCGCCTGGAGCACAAGTTCACGCAGAAGATCAAGCGCATCCTGCTGGTCGAGGACGATGCGCGCCAGCGCGACAGCGTGGTGCAGCTGATCTCCGACGAGGATATCGAGATCAAGGCCGTGGCCACCGGCGCGGAAGCGCTGGCGCTGCTCAAGGATACGATCTTCGACTGCATGATCATCGACCTGAAGCTGCCCGACATGCAGGGCAACGAGCTGCTGCAGCGCATGTCGCATGAGGAGATCGCCTCGTTCCCGCCGGTGATCGTGTACACCGGCCGCAACCTGACGCGTGCCGAGGAGGCGGACCTGCACAAGTACTCGCGCTCGATCATCATCAAGGGCGCCCGTTCGCCGGAGCGCCTGCTGGACGAGGTGACGCTGTTCCTGCACAAGGTGGAATCGGAACTGTCGTCCGAGCGGCAGACCATGCTCAAGACCGTGCGTTCGCGCGACCGGGTGTTCGAAGGCCGCCGCATCCTGCTGGTGGACGACGACGTGCGCAACATCTTCGCCCTCACTTCCGCGCTGGAACAGAAGGGCGCGATCGTGGAGATCGGCCGCAACGGCTTCGAGGCGCTGGAAAAACTGGACAAGGTGCAGGAGATCGACCTGGTGCTGATGGACGTGATGATGCCGGGCATGGACGGGCTGGAAGCCACGCGCCGCATCCGCGCCGACGGCCGCTGGAACCGGCTGCCGATCATCGCGATCACCGCCAAGGCCATGAAGGATGACCAGGAACAATGCCTTGCCGCCGGCGCCAACGACTACCTGGCCAAGCCGATCGACCTGTCGCGCCTGTACTCGCTGCTGCGGGTATGGATGCCGGCCCTGGACCGGATCTGAGGGTGCGTGAAGGATGAATGACATGCAACCGATCCGTCCCCCGCAGAGCGATACCGACATCGAGCTGAAAATGCTGATGGAGGCGATCTACCTGAAGTACAGCTACGACTTCCGCGACTATACCGG
The DNA here is from genome assembly GCA_036386715.1 of Pseudoduganella sp. Lineage (GTDB taxonomy): Bacteria > Pseudomonadota > Gammaproteobacteria > Burkholderiales > Burkholderiaceae_D > Rugamonas. Next base: position 1,522 of record DASVVD010000977.1, on the reverse strand, counting down.
TGCGTCGCAGAAGCGCCGCGAGGTGCATGCGATGCACGAGATGGGCTGCGAGACGATTTCACGGCTGCAGTCGCGCGTGCTGCACGAGCCGGCCGCGTTTTCCCAGCTGCTGCAATACCTGACGATTCCGGTCACGGAGATGTTCCGCGACCCCACGTATTACGCCGCGCTGCGCGAACACGTGATGCCGGTGCTGTCCACCTATCCGTCGCTGAAGATCTGGGTGGCCGGCTGCAGCACCGGCGAGGAGGTGTATTCGCTGGCGATCCTGCTGAAGGAAGAAGGGCTGCTGGAACGCAGCATCATCTACGCCACCGACATCAACCCGCAGTCGCTGGAAAAAGCCAAGAAGGGCATGTTCCCGTTGGATAGCATGCGGGCCTACACGGAAAACTACCAGGCCGCGGGCGGCCGGCGGGCCTTCTCGGACTATTACACGGCAGCGTACAATGCAGCGTTGTTCGACCGCTCGCTGGCCGAGAACGTGACGTTCGCCGACCATAGCCTGGCCACCGATGCGGTGTTCGCCGAAACGCAGTTCATCAGCTGCCGCAATGTGATGATCTATTTCAAGAAGAAGCTGCAGGAGCGCGCGCTGGGCCTGTTCCACGAGTCGCTGTGCCACCGCGGTTTCCTGGGCCTGGGCAGCAAGGAAAGCATCGACTTCTCGGCCTATGGCCCGCTGTTCGAGCCGATCGTCAAGCGCGAGCGGCTGTTCAGGAAGCTGTAATGGATGAATGTAATGGATGACGCCACCCTGGCCCGGGCCCTGGCGGGGCGCCGCATCGCCGCGGTGGTGATCGGCGCCTCGGCCGGCGGCGTGAATGCGCTGATCGACATCCTGCCCGGATTGCCGCGCGAGTTTCCCTACCCGGTGGTGACGGTGCTGCACGTGATGCGCAGCCGCCAGAACCAGCTGGTGGAGGTGTTCCAGCAACGGGTAGCGCTGCGGGTGGAAGAAGCGGTGGACAAGGGGGAACCGATGCCCGGCACGCTGTATTTCGCGCCGGCCGATTACCACCTGTCGATCGAGGAGGAGGGCGTTTTTTCGCTGAGCCTCGAACCGCCGGTGCATTTTGCCCGGCCGGCGATCGATATCACGATGGAAACGGCAGCCGAGGTGTATGGCCCGGCACTGGTGGGCATCCTGCTCACCGGTGCCAATCACGACGGCGCGGCGGGCATGGCCGCGATCGGCGCGGCGGGCGGGCTGACCGTGGTGCAGGACCCGGTGGAAGCGCAAGTAAGCGTGATGCCGAATGAAGCGATCCGGCTGCGTGCGCCGGACCTGGTGCTGCCGCTGCGGGATATCCGCAGGCTGCTGCAACTGTCGATGGAGAACTTGCAATGAACAATGTGCCCAACAAGGAATGCGTCAAAGGATTGGTCAGCGGTCCTGCGGGCAACGTGACGAAGCTGTTGATCGTCGATGACCTGCCCGAGAACCTGCGCGCGCTGAACGCCATCATTCGGGCGGATGACCGTGCCGTGTACCAGGCGACGTCGGGCGAGGAAGCCTTGA
>DASVVD010000976.1:0-4956 GCA_036386715.1 Pseudoduganella sp. | reverse complement strand
GCCACCGGTTTCGTGGTGGACGACGCCATCGTGATGATCGAGAACATCACCCGCCACATCGAGAACGGCGAGCCGCCGATGCAGGCCGCGCTCAAGGGCGCCACGGAGATCGGCTTCACCATCATCTCGCTGACGGTGTCGCTGATCGCCGTGCTGATCCCGCTGCTGTTCATGGGCGACGTGGTGGGCCGGCTGTTCCGCGAGTTCGCCGTCACGCTGTCGATCACGATCCTGATCTCGGCCGTGGTATCGCTGACGCTGGTGCCGATGATGTCGGCGCGCTGGCTCACGTCGCACAAGAACGACGATCCGAAGAGCTTCGGCGGCCGGGTGCAGCACTTCTTCGACCGCGTGATCCACCATTACGACCGCTCGCTGCAGTGGGTGCTGCTGCGCCAGGGCCTGACGCTGCTGGTGGCGCTCGGCACGCTGGTGCTGACCGTGGTGCTGTACATGCTGATCCCGAAAGGCCTGTTCCCCACGCAGGACACCGGCCAGCTGCAGGCCCGCATCGAAACCGCGCAGGCGGTCTCATATGCGCGCATGGCCGAGCTGCAGCAGCAGGCGGCGAAGGCCATCCTGCAGGATCCGGAAGTGCAGTCGCTCAGCTCCCTGGTGGGCGTGGATGCGGCCAACAACTCCATGCTGCACACGGGCCGCATGCTGATCAACCTGAAGGCGGACCGCGGCGACCAGGGAGACCTGATGAACCGCCTGCGCGAGCGCGTGTCGGCGGTGGCGGGCGTGCGCATCTACCTGCAGCCCACGCAGGACCTGACGATCGACGCGGAGACTGGCCCCACGCAGTTCCGCGTGGCGATCGAAGGCGCCGATACGGCCACCGTCAACGAATGGGCCAACAAGCTGGCCGTGCAGATGGCGAAGAAGGCGCAGTTGCGCAACGTGGTGTCGGATGCCGGCGCCACCGGCGCCGCCGCCTACATCAACATCGACCGCGATACCGCGTCGCGCCTGTCGATCACCGCTTCGGCGATCGACGACGCGCTGTACAGCGCGTTCGGCCAGCGCATCGTTTCCACCATCTTCACGGAAACCAACCAGTACCGCGTGATCCTGGAAGCGGCACCGGGCATGCTGTCGACGCCGCAATCGCTGGGCGACCTGCAGATCCGCACCGGCGGCGGCAAGCCCACGCCGCTGTCGGCGGTGGCCACCATCACCGAACAGCCGGCGCCGCTGCAGATCACCCACGTGGCGCAGTATCCGGCCACCACGCTGGGCTTCGACACCGCCGACGGCGTGTCGCTGGGCCGCTCGGTCGAGGCGATCCGCGAGGCCGCCAGCGAGATCGGGCTGCCCGGTTCGGTGACGATGACGTTCCTGGGCGCCGCCGGTGCCTACCAGGCATCGCTGACCAGCCAGCTGTGGCTGATCCTGGCCGCCGTGGTGTGCGTGTACATCGTGCTGGGCGTGCTGTATGAAAGCTATATCCACCCGCTGACGATCCTGTCGACGCTGCCCTCGGCAGGCGTGGGGGCGCTGCTGGCGCTGATGGTGTCCGGGCAGGACCTGGGCGTGATCGGCATCATCGGCATCATCCTGCTGATCGGCATCGTCAAGAAGAACGCGATCATGATGATCGACTTCGCGATCGAGGCCGAGCGCGACGAAGGCCGGCCGCCGCAGGAGGCGATCCACCAGGCGGCACTGCTGCGCTTCCGGCCGATCCTGATGACCACGCTGGCCGCGCTGTTCGCCGCCGTGCCGCTGATGCTGGGCTGGGGCGAGGGCGCCGAACTGCGCCGGCCGCTGGGCCTGGCCATCTTCGGTGGCCTGCTGGTGAGCCAGTTGCTGACGCTGTACACCACGCCGGTGATCTACCTGGCGTTCGACCGGCTGGGCCAGCGTTTCGGCCGCAAGCCTGATCTTTCGGCCGGGGCCAGCAGCCCGGAGGCATCGTGAACCTGTCCGAACCGTTCGTCCGGCGTCCGATCGCCACCGTCCTGCTGACGATCGGCCTGGCGCTGGCCGGCATCGGCGCGTTCTTCGTGCTGCCGGTATCGCCCCTGCCGCAAGTGGATTTCCCGGCGATCTCGGTGTCGGCCAACCTGCCGGGCGCCAGCCCGGACACGATGGCCAGCAGCGTGGCCACGCCGCTCGAGCGCAGGCTCGGCGTGATCGCCGGCGTCAATGAAATGACGTCGCAGTCGTCCAGCGGATCGACGCGCATCAACCTACAGTTCGACCTGAACCGCAAGATCGATGCCGCCGCCCGCGAAGTGCAGGCGGCCATCAACGCCTCGCGCGCCGACCTGCCGGCCACGCTGAAGAGCAACCCGACCTACCGCAAGATGAATCCGTCGGATTCGCCGGTGATCATCCTGGCGCTCACGTCGCCGACCCGCAGGCCCGGCCAGATCTACGAGGCCGTGTCGAACATCGTGTCGCAGAAGCTGGCGCAGGTAAAAGGCGTGGGCGACGTGGAAATCGGCGGCGGTTCGCTGCCGGCGGTGCGCATCGAACTGCTGCCGTTCGCGCTGAACCAGTACGGCGTGTCGACCGAGGACGTGCGCGCCGCCATCCAGGCCACCAATGCCAACCGCCCGCGCGGTGCGATCGAGAGCGAAGGGCGCCGGCTGCAGATCTATTCCGCCCCCGGCACGGAGACCGGCGGGCGCAGCGCGGCCGATTACCGCGATCTCGTGGTCGCCTGGCGCAACAACGCGGCGATCCGCCTGCGCGACGTGGCCAGTGTCGAGGATGGGCCCGAAAACAAGAATACCCTCGGCCTGTTCAACGGCCAGCCGGCCGTGATCGTGCTGATCACGCGCCAGCCCGGCGCCAACATCATCGAAACGGTGGACAGCGTGCGCGCCCTGCTGCCGCAGCTGCGCGCCCAGCTGCCGCAGGACATCACCGTGTCCGTCGCCTCCGACAGCACCACCTCCATCCGCTCGTCGCTGCACGAGGTCGAGATCACGCTGATTCTCTCGGTGGTGCTCGTGGTGCTGGTGGTCAGCGCTTTCCTGCGCAGCGTGCGGGCCACGGTGATTCCCGCCATCGCCACCATCGTGTCGCTGCTCGGCACGTTCGGCGTGATGTACCTGCTCGGGTTTTCGCTGAACAACCTGTCGCTGATGGCGCTCACGGTGGCCACCGGCTTCGTGGTCGACGATGCGATCGTGGTGCTGGAAAACACCGCGCGCCATGTCGAGGAGGGCATGGACCGCTTCAAGGCCGCGCTGCTGGGAGCAAAGGAGGTCGGCTTCACGGTGCTGTCGATCAGCCTGTCGCTGGTGGCCGTGTTCATCCCGTTGCTGTTCATGGGCGGGCAGGTGGGCCGGCTGTTCCGCGAGTTCGCCGTCACGCTGTCGGCCGCGGTGATGATTTCGCTGGTGATCTCGCTGACCACCACGCCGATGATGTGCGCCTGGCTGCTCAAGGCCGAACAGGACCGCAAGCCACCCGGCCGTATCTCGCGCGCGTTCGAGGCCAGCTTCAACTGGATGCAGCGGGTATATGCGCATGCGCTGGACTGGGCGCTGCACAGCGCGTGGCTGGTGATGCTGATCCTGGCGTTCGTGGTGGCCCTGAACGTGTACCTGTTCGCCGCCGCGCCGAAAGGCTTTTTCCCGCAGCAGGACACGGGCCAGATCAGCGGCGGCATGCGTGCCGACCAGAGCATCTCGTTCCAGGCCATGCAGCAGAAGCTGCGCCAGCTGGTGGACATCATCCGCAAGGACCCGGCGGTCGATACCGTGGTCGGCTTCACCGGAGGCTCGCGCGCCGGCGGCGGCTTCATGTTCGTCAACCTGAAGCCGGCGGACCAGCGCACCGAGGCCGGCCAGGCCGTGATCAACCGGCTGCGCCCGCAACTGGCCAAGGTGACCGGCGTGCAGCTGTTCCTGAATCCGGTGCAGGACCTGCGCATGGGCGGGCGCTCCAGCAATTCGACTTACCAGTACACGCTCAAGAGCGACAACCGGGCCGACCTGAAGAACTGGGCAACGAAGCTGGCCGATGCGATGAAGAACCAGCCGGCACTGGCCGACATCGATACCGACCAGCAGGATAACGGCGTGGAAACCTTTGTCACGATCGACAAGGAAACCGCGTCGCGGCTGGGCATGTCGGTGAAGGACGTCGACAACGCGCTGTACAACGCGTTCGGCCAGCGCCAGGTGGCCACCATCTACGATGAGCTGAACCAGTACAAGGTGGTGATGGAAGTGGCGCCGGAGTATGCGCAGAGCCCGGAGGCGCTGAAGGACGTGTACGTGCCCAGCAAGGCGGCCGCGACCGGCACCGCCGGCACGTCGTCGACGTCGTCCACCTCGTCCACCTCGTCCACGTCCACCTCGTCCACGTCCACCTCGGGCGGCAGCAACGCCTCCACCAACAACGCGCAGGGCCAGCGCGATACCTCGACCGGCGCGGCGCTGTCGACGGCGCGCGCGACGATGGTGCCGCTGTCGGGCATTGCCTCGTTTGCCGAGAGTGCCACGCCGACCTCCGTCAACCACCAGGATGGCGAACTGGCGACGACGATCTCGTTCAACCTGGCCGAGGGCTATCCGCTGAGCGAGGCCCAGGAAGCGGTCAGGCAGGCCGAGGCCGATATCGCCATGCCGAACAATGTGCGCGGCAGCTTCCAGGGCCAGGCCAGGCAGGCGGAGGAATCGAACAAGCAGCAGCCGCTGCTGATCCTGGCCGCGATCGTGGTCATCTACATCGTGCTGGGCATCCTGTACGAAAGCCTGATCCACCCGATCACGGTGCTGTCCACGCTGCCGTCTGCCGGCGTGGGCGCCGTGCTGGCGCTGCTGCTGTTCCGCATGGAGTTTTCCATCATCGCGCTGATCGGCGTGTTCCTGCTGATCGGCATCGTCAAGAAGAACGCCATCATGATGATCGACTTTGCGCTCGACGCCGAGCGTACGCAGGGCCTTGCACCCCGCGAAGCGATCTATCAGGCGTCGCTCCTGCGCTTCCGGC
>DASVVD010000975.1:0-5268 GCA_036386715.1 Pseudoduganella sp. | reverse complement strand
ACCCGCGTTCCCCGGCGGCGCCAGCCAGGGAGCGTCGCGCCAGAGCGCCAGCGTCCACAGCCCGCTGCACTGCGTGGCCGACGTGTTCAAGATCGCTTCGGGCAAGCTGACCCTGCCCGGCAAAGTCCACCAGTAGCCTGTCACCGGAGAACACCATGTTCGGACTTACTTCCCTTGGAACGATCCACACGGCGATCAGTCTCGTCGCGCTGGCTGCCGGCTTCATCTCGCTCGCCCGGACCGGCCTGATTTCCTGGACCACCCGCCATGGCCTGGTCTATGTGATCGCCACGGTACTGACCTGCCTTACCGGCTTCGGCATCTTCCAGCGCGGCGGCTTCAACGAAGCGCACATGCTCGGCGTGGTCACGCTGCTGACGCTGGGCGTGGCATGGCTGGCGGCGCGGCACCGGCTCGGCAGCCGCTCGCGCTATATCGAGGCGGTCGCCCTGTCCCTCACGCTGTATTTCCACTTCATCCCCGGCATCACCGAAACTTCGCTGCGCTTCCCCGCCGGTGCGCCGCTGGCCGCGAATACGGAGGAACCCTGGCTGAAAGCGGTGGTCGGCGTGCTGTTCCTGGTCTTTTTGCTCGGCGCCTGGCTGCAGGTGCGCCACCTGCGCGCCCGGCATGGCCCGGCGCCACAGCCGCAGGCTCGCGCCGCATGACGGACGGCCGGCCGGCGTTGGTGGGCGGGCCCGGCATCGGCGCCGCATGGTGACGGCAGATCAGGGCAGGCGGCGTTCCACGTTGCCGACGAAGCTGTAGCCACGTCCGGGCACGTTGGCAATATAGCGCTCGTTGCCGAGTGCGCGGCGCAAGGCGGCGATATGCACGCGCAGGCTGCTGTCCTCGACCATCGTGGAAGGCCAGATCCTGGCTTCCAGTTCGCCATGGCTCAGCACTTCCCCGGGGCGTTCCGCCAGTGCCACGAGCAATTCCATCGCCCGGCCACCGAGCCGGATGGCGGCATCGTCGCGAAACAGCAGGCGCGGCCCGGTCTCCAGCCGGAACTGGCCGAACAGCAGCGTGGGCGGCGCCGCGTGCCCGCCTGCCTTGCCCATTGCATGCAATGCATTGTCTTCCATGAAGGCTCCCCCGGATACGTCCGCGCAGCCATCATTGAACGGCGCCGCGCCGCGACTAGTTAACAATTCAAGCAGCCGTTCAGCAGACCCTCGCTGCCGGCGGACGCTGCGATGGCGGGGGCTTCACAGCTTTTAACTGGCCACGCCGCCTCGCCGTTCCTATGATGCAGTGGTCTGCATCACTCGTCATCCCGCATCGGAGGCAGCATGAAAGTGAAGGATTCCATCGCGCTCGTCACGGGCGCCAACCGTGGGCTCGGGCGCGCTTGGGCCACGGCACTGTTGCAGGCCGGCGCGCGCAAGGTGTATGCCGCTGCCCGCGATCCGCGCATGATCGACATGGCCGGCGTCGTTCCGATCCAGCTCGACATCACCGATGCCGGCCAGGTGGCAGCGGCGGCCAGCACGTGCGCGGACGTGACGCTGCTGATCAATAACGCCGGGATCGCGCGCGGTGGCGACCTGCTGGCCGCCGACGGCGCCGCCATCCTGCGCGAGGAACTCGAGACCAACCTGTTCGGCACGCTGGCGATGTGCCGCGCCTTCGCGCCCGTGCTCGGCGCGAACGGCGGCGGTGCGCTCATCAACGTGCTGTCGGTGCTGAGCTGGATCAGCCTGCCGGGTGCCGGCACCTACAGTGTCACCAAGGCCGGCGCCTGGTCGATGACGAATGGCGTGCGGCACTCATTGCGCGCGCAGGGCACGCAAGTGCTCGGCCTGCACGTGGCGTTCATGGAAACCGACATGACCGCCAACGTGGCCGGACCGAAGGCCGCGCCGGCGGATGTGGTGCGACAGGCATTGGCGGCACTCGAAGACGGTGCGCAGGAAATCCTGGCCGACGAGACCACGCGCCAGGTCCGGCGTGGCCTGTCCGCGCAACCCGGCGTCTACCTGCAATTGCCGGACTGACCAGCCGCCCCCCCTGGACAGCGTTCACATGACGGCACCGGGGTCGCGCCAGCGTGGTGCGGCTCTGGCTGTTTCGCCCGTTTCGGCCGGCCGCCCACCCGCGAGCGTGATCAAACCGGTCTCGGCAGCCCGGCTGTCTCCTGCGCGCAGCATGGCCAGCACCGGCCGCCTTGTCACGGGCGCGGTGAAGCAATAGCCGTGGCCCGTGTAATTGACGATGTAGGGACAGTGCCCTTCGCCACTCAGCAGCCTGCGCAGCGCCGCGATCTGCACGCGCAGGTTGACCTCCTCGACCACCGTGCGCGGCCACACGGCATTTATCAGGATACGGTTGTCCAGCACTTCCCCCGGATGGCATGCGAGCAGCGCAAGCAGGTCCAGGGCACGGCCACCGATGCCCACCGGCACGCCATCGCGCAGCAGTTGACGGCGCGCCAGCGTCAACTCGAAATCGAGGAATGCCAGCGTTTCAAACTGCGGTTTGGCGGGCTCCGTCATTATTCTCCCCAGGCGATACATTCATACCGTGGCGCGTGTTTGGCAACGTTTGCAGATGCGACCCGCGATGGGTGATGTTGATATTGATTTAACACCAGGAATGCGCATAATGGACAGGATAGTAGCGTCAGCCGCTCTGCAACAGGCTCATTCGGGGGTACTGGAGGCGACCGGCCCGCAATAACAACCACGATCACCGGGGATGTCCATGGAGCGTTCAAGCGCGTCGCCCCTGCTGGCGCCGGCACTGCCTGCGGCGCTGCAATGAACGCGGCAACCGGGCCGACAGGGCGGCTGCGCGTGCTGGTCGTCGACGACCATCCGCTGATGCGGCGTGGCATCATGGGGGTGCTCGAGGAAGCGGCCGACATCGCCGTCGTGGCCGAGGCCGGCGACGGCCTGGCCGCCCAGGCGCAATACCGCGAGCACCGGCCGGACGTGACGTTGATGGACCTGGCCATGCCGCGCTGTGGCGGGGTCGAAGCGATCCGGGCGATCCGCCTTGCCGACCCGCATGCCTGCATCCTGGCCCTGAGCACGTATGCCGGCGACGGCCAGCTGCGGCGTGCGCTGGAGGCCGGCGCCGTCGGCTATGTCCTGAAAAGCACGCTGTGCGCCGGCGTGGCCGAACTGGTACGCTCGGCGCATGCCGGCCGCAGGGCACTGGCGCCCGAGCTGGCGCACCGCCTGGCGGCCACGAAACCGGAGCATCTCACGCCCCGCGAGCGCGATGTGCTGGCGCTGGTGGCGCAGGGCCACGGCAACCGGGAAGTTGCCCGCGAACTCGGCATCGCCGAGGAAACCGTCAAGAGCTACCTCAGCAATGTGCTGCAGAAATTGCATGCGAACGATCGCACCCATGCCGTGGTGATCGCGCTGCGCCGCGGAATCCTCGAATGAGCCGGTTGCGTCACTGTCACATGGCTGTCACCTGCGTGGCTTAACCTGCAATGCAGTAGCGGTTTTCTCCATTGATGAGGCAGGTCAGCATGAGCAGTCACGCACTCTTCCCTACTGCCGGCGCGGCACCGTGGATCGCGGTCGGGCTGATATTGGCCGCGGCAGCATGGCTGCTGCGTGACGGCCTCAGGCTGGTGACCCATCTGCGCGCCGCCGACCGGATGATCGCCGCTGGCATGCCCGAACGCCAGGCATTGCAACTCGCCGGGTGCACGTTCTGGCAGGCGCCGTGGTACCGGCGCATTTTCAGACCTTATCCTGCGCTGCAGGCCGATCCCTGACCGGGGGTGCCTGGCCGATCGCGCCTGGCTGCTTCCATCCAGCTTGTCATCACGCTGGCCACCAGGAAGTGATGGCCATCGGCCGCGCGGCCTGATCGGCATCGCCGACGCCGCTGCCAGACGAGTTGCAAACGAGTTCCAGGCGAAATTCAGGCGAGATTCAGACGAGATTCACGGCCAGCACAAAGGAAATCTTGCCGATGTCGGCGCCGTGCTTCTCGACGGCCACCGATCGCAGCACCGGCATCACCAGCGAAGTGCCGGCCTGGTAGACTTCACCGTAATTGAGCAGATAGCGGAGTTCCGTTTCCGCTACCTGGAAAGGTTCGACCGAGTAAGGCACGCCGGCGATCACGCACCCCGCCGCGACCAGCCTCTGCATTACCCGCCTGCACGCCTCATCCACGGGCGCTTCTGCCACTGCCACATCTAGTACCATTTTTCCCACTTTTCACTCTCTCCTCAGCGAGCGACCCGGACCGGGCACACCAACGTACGGGCGTTTGCCACGCACGAGTTTCGAACGACCATGACCCGGACGGGCGATGGTGATAGCGATATCAGTGCTGCATTTGGAGCTTTATTGGAGGAGACGAAGTATGACAGAAATATTACAAATTGTAAATATTGCACCATCGGATATCGACGCTTTTGCGCTACCTTCCGCTCTGTGTTGATGCGCTGCGGCGCGGCATCCAGCGCGTCCCCGCCGATCCAGGCGGACGGCTACGCAGCCGCGGAAATCCATCGCCAGTTTCGTACAAACGTATTTTTAATAAAAAAATACCTCATATATACCTCCATAGATTTCGTACGTCCGTCACAGCCCCGTCACAAATGCTGGGTACGATCGCGCCTTCCCGATCACCACACACCGAAGGAACTCATGAACTATCGACTGGCCATTGCCACCGGGCTGGGCCTGTGTGCCAGCCCCGCTTTCGCACTGAACATCGTTCTCGCCAACGACGACGGACTCACCAGCAACCTGAAGGCTCTGTACGACGAGCTGACCGCGGCCGGGCATTCGGTCATCGTCTCGGTGCCCTGCTCCGGCCAGAGCGGGCGCAGCGCCGCCATCGTGATGTACAGCACGACGACCATCGTTGCCGACAACGACAGGACGCAGATCGAAGCGGAAGGCGGCTGCCACAATGGCGCTGCGCCGCTGGGTGCGCCCGCCGTCGGCCCGTTCACCAAGGCCGGCTACGCAGGCGGCGATTTCAACTACGTGCACGGCACACCGGTGATGGCCGCGATGTACGGCCTCGACGTGCTGGCGCTGGCGCGCTGGGGCAAGGCGCCGGACCTGGTGCTTTCCGGTCCCAACGAAGGCCAGAACGTGGGCAAGCTGGTGATCAACTCCGGCACGATCGGCAACGCCCAGTTTGCGGCGGGGCGCGGCGTTCCGGCGATCGCGCTGAGCGCGGGATCCGATACCGTCGACAACACGGGCCTGGCGAATCCGCGTTCGCGCGTGGTGGCCCAGCTGACCACGAAACTGATCGCGTCGCTGCAGGCGAAGGCTG
>DASVVD010000974.1:0-4442 GCA_036386715.1 Pseudoduganella sp. | reverse complement strand
GGCGGCGCGGGTAGCACGGGCTTCGGCACCTGTAACGAGCTTGTTACTTGCCCGGCTCCGTTTGTAAGAATCTGTGTAATTGCTGGCACTTCCCGGCCGGTACGATAAAGTAGACCCATAGAAACAGCGGTCGCCACTCCGGTGCACCGCGCAGAACAGGGGGAAATATCATGGAAATCAAAAAAATCTTCGGTGTGGTGCTGCTTGGTGCCGCCATCACGACGTCGTCCGCCGCCTTTGCCGCCGGCGATCGCGCCTTCAACACCGCCGCCGGCGCCGTGGTCGGTGCCGCCCTGGGCAGCCAGACCGGCAACGGCACCACCGGCACCGTGGTGGGTGGCGTGATCGGCGGCGTGGTCGGCAACGCGATCAGCTCCGGCGACCGCGACCGCCACCATGATCGTGGCTACTCGCAGGGCCGTGGCTATGCGCAACCGCAGCCGGTCTACTACGAAGCACCACGTCCACGCTACGTGCGCCAGGCACCGGTGTATGTCGATCGCCGCCCCGTGGTGCGCGAGTACTATGTCCAGGAGCGTGGTCATGATCATGGCCATGGTCACGGCTACGGCCACGGCAGGGGTCACGGCAAGCACCACCGCGACTGATCTTCGGATCGCAGGTACCTTGTACCGCAATGAAAAGCCCGGCAACGCCGGGCTTTTTTGCGTCCGCCCGCGATTGTTTAAAACCCGGCCGCGTCGCGCAAGCCGTCGCGCCAGGCGGAGCGTGCGAGCGCCTCGTGCGACAGCGCATACAGCTCGACGTCCCCGTTCTTCAGCGAATAACGGAAAAACGCTTCCCGCGACATGCCGGCCAGGATCGCGCGAATGACCTTGGCGACGAAACCATGGGCGACCAGCACCACACTGCGTCCGGCGTAATCACCTTGCAGTGTTGCCAGGCCACCGGCGACCCGCTCGAAGACGGCCGCGATGCTTTCGCCGCCAGGCGGAGCGCGATCCCACTGGCGCGTGATGTCGTGCCCCCACAGCACGGGATAGGCCGCCTGCGCTTCTTCCCTGGTCAGGCCCTCATACACGCCGACGTCGCGCTCGGCGAACTGGCCGAGCGTACGCACCGGGACATCCCATGCCGAAGCCATCGCCTGTGCGGTCTGCACCGCGCGCAGCCTGGGCGAGCAGACCAGCACATCGGCCTGCCCGTGCAGCAGCCGCGCCAGCCCGGCTGCCTGCTGCAGCCCCAGGGCGTCGAGCGGCGGATCAAGCGCGCCAAGGTAGCGGTCCTCGACATTCAGGGCGGTGCGCCCGTGGCGGACAACGAACAGCGACGTCTCGACCGGGCTGGACGTGCCAGCCGGCGAAGATGCGTGCGCCGGACTGGAGGTTTCGTGCAAACCAGTGAAATCTGTCGACATGCCATGTAGCGCCATGAGAGAAAACGTCAAGCATCGATCGGATCGGTTGTCCGGTCAATCCGCCCGGGATCGAATATTTCCGCATTTGCTCAGCAGCCGGACGCATGACGCTGGGCGGCGCCTGGCCGGAGCGCTTTTCCCTCGCCCTCCGCTAGCGGGCATGGCGCAGCACTGTAAAACCAACCACACCAGTCCATCGAAAGCCACCAATGCCAGCCCGCGATACCACCATCGCCCTTGCCAAGGGCCACTACCGGCTGCGCGAGCAGGTCGGCGGCTCCGTCTACGGCACGATCTGGCGCGCCGCCGGGCCGGCCGGGGCGCCCGACGTGGCGCTCAAGCTCGTGAACGCCGAGCAGATGGCACGCGCCCTGCCCGGCCAGCGCGAACGCTGGATCGCCAGCGCGTGCAACGAGATCGCCTTCCTCGAAGCGCTGCAGCCCTGGGACGGCCGCCATATCGTGCGCCTGGTCGACAGCGGCTGGCATGACGGCCTGCCGGTGCTGGCCCTGGAACTGCTGAGCGGCGACCTGGGCCGCCATGTGGCCCGCCGCCGGGCCCTGGCCGATGCGCCGGCGCTGCCGCAGGTGCTGGACTGGCTTGGCCAGTTGAACGGGGCGCTGGCGAAGGTGCACGGGCATGGCTGGCGCTACCTCGACCTGAAACCGGCCAATGTGCTGGTGGATGCGGCGACCGGCGGCGTAAAGCTGGCCGACTTCGGCACCAACCGCCTGCTCGAAGCGGCACAGGCGCACAGCTACTGCGGCACGGCCAACTGGCAGGCTCCCGAGCAGTTCTTTCCGGCGCCCGGCGGCGGCTATGCGACCGGGCGCCACAGCGATTATTTTGCGCTGGGCGCGCTGTACTTCTTCCTGGTGACCGGCGCGCCGCTGCGCTGGTGCGCGGCATGCGGCGACGCGTACCGCGAACACCTGTCCGATGGCGCGCGCGTCATGCAGGAAAACGGCCCGCTGCCGCCGGTGCTGGCCGATGACGAAGCGGCATCGTTCGCCGCGGCGCTGCCGGCTGCCGCACGCCAGCCGGCCCTTGACCTGCTGGCCATGCTGCTGGACCGCGAGCCCGACGGGCGCCCCCGCAATGCACTGCACATCAGCCGCATGCTGGAGCGGATCCGCGCCGGCCTGGGCGGACGTGCCGCGCTGGTACGCGGCAGCGCCGCAGCCCTGGAAGGCCGCGCATGAACCGCCGGCTGCTGCTCGTGCCGCTGGCCATCCTGTTCGGGCTGCAGCTGCTTGGCCTGCTGCGTGCCCCGGCGCCATGGCGGCCGGCTGCCATTGTGATTTCCCTGGAACGCGCCGGCACCGTCACGCTCGATGCCGCGCAGCTCGGCGCCGTCCAGGCGGGCGGGCTCCGGCTGACCGTCAGCCGGAGCGGGGAAGGAATCTGGCGCCTGCGCGCGGCCGGCCCCGTGCGACCGCTGCTCGGGCGCGGCGGCACCGACGAACGGCTCGGCAGCGTCGATCCGGCCGCCTTGCGCAGCTTCCGCATCGGCGGCGGGGCGTTCGACGTGAAGCCGGATGCCGACGGTATGCTGGCGTTCACCGACGGCGTGGCGCACTGGCGCTTCGATGGCGCGACCCTGTATCGCGATGGCAAGGCACAACCGCCCTGCCCCGGTTCGGCCCTGGCCACGCAGGCCGTCGCGCTGTGGAACCGCATCGTGCCGCAGCCGTTCGCGGCTGCGCGGCCAGCGATCTTCGGCGGCAGCCTGCATTGTGGAAACCGCATCGGCCTGGCCGGCGTGGCCGGCGGCGGCGCGCAGATCGCACAACGCGTGGGCTCCGGCACCGGCAGCGGTCTGGTGCTGTCGGGCGGCCCGGCCACCGTGCTGGCCGATGGCGCCAGCCTGCGCGATGACGAACGCCGCCTCGACGGCGTCCGGACGCTGGCGCTCGGCCGCACCCGCTACGGTGTCACGCTCGATCACGGCAGTTTGACGCTGGCGCCGGCAGGCAGGGTCGCGCTGCACATGGTGCCCGAGACCACATTGCCGCCGCAGGTGGCATGGCAGTGGCAGCGCCGCAGCCTGTGGCAGGGGTCCGCCGGCACGTGGCTGCCGGCCGCGGCGGCGGCGCTCGCCCTGCTGGCCAGCGCATGCCTCGGGCAGCATACACCGCGGCGGCGCGGCAATATCCTGGGGCCACTTGCCAACGCACGCCGCCAGCGCCCGGCATGGGTGGCAGCGGGCAGGCGCTTGCGTGGCCTGTCCGCCGCCCTGCTGCTGGCCGCCGGCTGTGCCGCGCTGTTGCTCCAGCGCGGCGGCGATCCGCCGGCCACGGCCTGCTCGCTGCTGCTGGCTGCCTGCGCGGTAGCCGCCTGGTTGCCGCAATCGGGCCGCGTGCCGGTGGCCACCGCCGCCGCGCTGCTGCTGATCGGCGCAGGCCTGCTGTGCCAGCTGAACCTGGGCCTGGCGGGCATGGATACCGGCTGGCTGCGCTTCTATGGCAAGACGGCCGCGCTGCTGGCAACCGGCAGCGGCGCCGTCGGATTGTGGCGCCTTTTCCCGCCAGACGCGAGCCAGCGCCGCATCGAGTGGCTGCTGGCCGGCGCAGCCGGGTGCGCGCTGCTGCTGCTCGCCGCGCAGGTACTGTGGGGCGACGAGACCGGCGTGTTCGACGTGCAGCCGGTGGAGCCGGCCAAGCTCGTGCTCACACTGCTGACGGCGCATTGCCTGGCGCTGCGCATGGGCTGGCGCGCCGACCACCGCGAACAGCCGGGGCACGGCGCCCGCTGGCTGCGGCTGATCGCCCCGGTGCTGCTGTTCCTGGCGCTGCTCGGCTGCGCACTGGTGCAGGTGGACGACTATTCGCCGCTGATCCTGCTGCTGCTGTGGGCCGGGGCGATGGCGTTCGCCTGTGCGTTCGCGGCGCGGCGCTGGCTGGTCGCGGGCATGCTGGGCTGCGTCGCGCTGGCCGGCATCGCCGGCATCACGGCACTGCGTGCGGGCGACCCCGGCAACGTGCCGGCATCGTTCTATGGCGACCGGTTCCAGGTGTGGCTGGAGCCGGCGCGCCATCCGCACACCGGCCAGCAGGTGCAGCAG
>DASVVD010000973.1:0-10178 GCA_036386715.1 Pseudoduganella sp. | reverse complement strand
TAGGAAGGCGCTCGGCTACTTCGCTGCAGAGCCCAAGTGAAGTATGCCTTTATTGCCAAGCATCGGGCGATCTGGCCCACGCGGACAATGTGTCGGGTTCTCGGTGTATCTCATAGCGGTTTCTATGATTGGTTCGAGCGGCCACCTAGCCAGCGTGACCAGGAAAACGAACGCTTGCTGAAGTCGATTCGCCACAGCTACCAGGCTAGCGACAATACCTATGGATCTCCCCGCGTCTATCGTGACTTGCAGGAGGCGGGTCACGCGTGTAGCGAGAACCGCGTGGCGCGATTGATGAAGGCTGCAGGATTAAAGGCCCGACATAGGCGCCGGCACAAGCCTGGTCAAGGCGGGGAAGTAGTACATTCGATCGCTCCGAATTTGTTGGATCGCCAGTTTGAAGCGACGGGCCCTAATCAAAAATGGGCGGCTGACTTCACCTACATTTGGACGGCAGAAGGATGGCTTTTCGTCGCGGTGGTACTTGACCTGTTTTCCCGCAGAGTAGTCGGTTGGTCAATGCAGCCCACGATGACATCGCAGCTGGTAATGGATGCCCTGCTGATGGCAGTGTTTCGACGCGGGCGACCAAAGTCAGTGCTGCATCATTCGGACCAAGGATCGCAATACACCAGTGAGAACTTCCAGCGTCTACTTGATTCAAATGGCATCGTGTGCAGCATGAGCCGTCGCGGTAACTGCTGGGATAACGCAGCAATGGAAAGCTTCTTCTCGACTTTGAAGACAGAGCGTTTGGCCAAGCACCATTACAAAACTCGAGATGATCTACGAGCAGATGTCTTCGATTACATCGAGCGCTTCTACAACCCAAGACGCAGACACTCAACCCTTGGCTACATCGGTCCAGTACAATTTGAAAACTTAAAAAGCGCCTAGCAGGAAGTGTCCGTCAAATCGTGGGAATGCCATACCTCAGATAAAAATGGAAGACACTTCGCCGCTCTTCGTCGTTCAGGCACAGCTCGACGCCTTCAACGCCAAGGATGTCAATGCGCTGATGCGCACTTATGCGGCGGACGCCGAAGAGTTTGCATTGCATGGCGAACGCCTGGCAAAAGGACATGATGAACTTCGGCCGCGCTATATGGCGCGCTTCGAGGAGCACGATCTGTTCGCCCGACTGCTGTCGCGCACGGTCGCTGGCAATATCGTGATCGACCTTGAACTCATCACTCGCAACTTCCCGGAAGGTCTCGGTACGCTTGAAATGCTATGCATTTACGAGGTAGTCGACGGGCGCATCCGACGCGCTTCGTTCGCGTCTGGGGCAAAGACCCTCCTCGGGCCACGGCCCGCGTAAGTCAGCGGATTTCTGAATCCGTGCGGCTATGAACCCTAACGAGGCAGTCTTCCTGCGCAATTATGAGGACCTGCTCGGTTACGTAAAACGAGGGTAGCGGGAAGGTCTGCTTTGGGGCGTTCTTGCCTTTCGTGACGGTCTCCGGTTCTTAACAAAGGAAGTAGGCATGGTGACACGCATCGAAAATTATGACTACGAACTCACTCAGCAGTCGAGCGCGTTAGGCAGCGGGTGGCTGCTGCGTCTACTGGCGGATGGTCAGGAGTTGGGGCGGCGGGCGTTCCCGCCTGTCTCCAGCATCAAGGACAAGCAGCTGGCGGCCGCTGCTGCTCATGATGACGCGTTAACCCGCGCCACGACTTGGTTGGCCTCGATAGAGCAGCGCCCACCCAACATGCGGCCTCGGCCGGCCGATGAAAGCGGCATGTATCTGGTAATGCCGGATGACGAACTTCTGTGCGCGGAGCTGCCAACAGACAAAGAGCAGCCTGTTATTGTCGAATGGCCCAGAGACGACAAGGCATGAACATGACGACTATAAAGAAGGTGGTCGCCCCGAAGAGCCGAAAGGCCGAGTTCGGCCAAAAGCAGACGTACGTTGCCTTAACTTAAATTTCGTCGATGTGAATCACAGCTGAACCAACCGCCATGCATATTCGCTCGATTTCACTTGCACTCTTTCTTCTCGCTCCAGTCGTCGCCATCGCTTCAGAAGGGATAATTTACGGTGCCGTTTATGAGTGTGAAGCGGATGAGATAAATAGAGTCATGGTCGAGGGGTGTACAGGTCGGTTTCCCAACCTCTCGAAGCAAACCAATGAGGCTCTTGAATCATGGCGCAAGCGCAACCTAGCTAGAGCGAGCGCGGCCAAAGAAGCCTGTTCCAACATGGGAATATCAGAAAACGCGTCGGTGAGTGATCGCGAGGCTTTTGCAAGGCTGATCGCCGATAAGAAAGAAGAGATTTTATCCAGCTTTGAAGCTGATATTCGCAAGCAAGGTTTGCCGTTCTGCCGCGAGGCGATAAGGCAGCTACAGGAGGTCGGAGGGCCGCTCGAAATTCGCTAGACAGCATAAGGGCGACGTACACGGCTACCGTCGTCCACGAACGTCCGGAAGGGTCGGGAGCGGCCTGTCGTGACAGTCTGTGACTTTTTCAGTTCGGCAACCTGCTATGCTGACACGAACGGCCGAGTTCGGCCAGGAGCGGTCCTTCGCTGACAGCTTAGACACATCAAGGTAACCACCATGAATCAATACGAACAGCAAAATCGTGAACGTCTTATCAGACTGGTTACCGCACTTCCGTCCAGCTCGACTCCACAAGGATGGCAACAGACGGGAACATTTGCCATAGGTGGACTTTCGGACATAGGGTTCAGTAAGAATTTCGAGCTTTTGCTTATCATCTCCAGCAGTGGAAGAGGTGTCATTGACTGCACCACAGGTGAAAAAATTGCGCGCGATGACGAAGTTGATGGTGACTGGTATCTGCCTTCCATGCTTCAGTGCCAGGGTATCGGACCACTTAAAACGGAGACGGTGCAGATCGCCGGGCTACAAGGTGGAGGCCTACCAATTTCTAACCAATTTGGCGAGTCGCTGACATTGGTGTCTCCGAGCTGGCCGAGGTCTGATCTGATTTTTTGTGCGCCCGGTAAGTCCCCCCTGATTGAAGGTCATCAAACAGGATGTGAGATTGTTGGCTCGTACTATGAAGTTCGCGCCTTCGGGTTCTCTTGGACAGGAAACTCCTTTGTCATTGCTACAAGTAGTGATGTAGTAGCTTTCAAAAGAACAATCGCGGCCAGGTAGTGCAGTTGCATCTCAATCTCTGCTCTGGGGCGGAAGCTGCCGTACACTGGACAGCAAAAATCGGCAAACAGCCGTCATGGAACAATGAAGAAAGCAATGCAGAACTTCGATCCGCTTCTCGCTTACAAAGCAATGTTTCGCTACTTAGGAAAATACTATGCACTTTCCAAATCGGACGAGATAGGTACCCTCCTCGCGAGTATGAACCTAGAAATATTCGAGGGTGGGAAACCTGCCGCCCCCGCATTGTGGGACGACTGGCTCGAAGCCATCCACGAAGTTTTTGCTGAGCAAGGGCAGCAACCCGTGTGATCATGAAAACGTTTGCCTGGCGCATGTCTGCTTTGGGGTGGAATCTGCCGTACACAGGAAAGCAACAATCGGCCAGAAGCAGCGATATAGGCCACGTCCAAGCGACATCACAACTTTGCCAGACATCCCGCCCGGAACAACTAGCCCCCTGTCGATTCGCCCCCCGCTCCGGTATCATTCGGGGATGAATGAAATTTCCCACTTTCCGTTCGTGATTGGTGTTGCTGGCGGAAGCGGTAGCGGCAAGTCGACGGTATCGCAGCAAGTACTCGCCTCGTTCGGCGCCGACATGGTCTCGGTCGTGATGCAGGACGATTACTACAACGACCAGTCCGACCTGCCGCCCGACGTGCGCCGCAAGCAGAATTACGACCACCCGCAGGCCTTCGACTGGCCGCTGCTGATCCAGCATGTCCAGGCCTTGCGCAACGGCCAAGCGATCGAGATGCCGGTGTACGATTTCACGATCGACAACCGCTCCGACCAGACCATCCTGGTCAAGCCGGCCCCGGTAGTCGTGATCGAGGGCCTGTTCGCGCTGTATGACGCGGACTTGCGTGACATGATGTCGCTGAAGATCTTCGTCGACACCGCCTCCGACATCCGCTTCATCCGCCGCATGCAGCGGGATGTGGCCGAACGCGGCCGCTCGCTCGAGAGCATCGTCGGCCAGTACCTGGAAACGGTGCGACCGATGCACAAGCAGTTCATCGAACCTACCAAGCGCTACGCCGATGTCATCCTGCCGCACGGCGCCAATGTCCCGGCAGTCGATGTCATTACCACCAAGGTTGCCAGTATCGTCGGCCAGCTGA
Source organism: Pseudoduganella sp. (assembly GCA_036386715.1). GTDB lineage: Bacteria > Pseudomonadota > Gammaproteobacteria > Burkholderiales > Burkholderiaceae_D > Rugamonas. Next base: position 5,915 of record DASVVD010000973.1, on the reverse strand, counting down.
AGCAGTCCTGACCCTGTGGCGTGGTACGACCACGCCCCTCCGCCCCTGCTCGGTGAATCGCCACCGCATTGCAATTCACTTGCGTCGATCCGTATAACGGCGGCCCCGGCACGAATACTTTTGGGCTGCGGTCAACGCTTACCTGCATTGCCAAGTTGTTTTCATTATGATAACTTCACGCCCTTGCTGAAAATCCGCAGCGCCGGTGGCGGCGCCGGACTTGCCGCAACCGAGGAACACATGAAACGCTTGTTACTTGCCGCCCTGCTCTGCGTATCGGGCGCGGCTTTCGCCAATTCCGCCTGCGACAAACCAAAGAACGATTTCGATGGCCTGTATTGCCTGAACAAGGTGTACCAGGAAGCCGACCACGAACTGAACGAGAATTACCAGAAGCTCGCCGCCAAGCTTGATGCCGACGGCAAGAAGGCGCTGAAAAAAGGCCAGCTCGCGTGGATCAGGAACCGCAACGAATCCTGCTCCAAACTGGAAACCGGCCGCTTCTTCGTCGATTTGCAATGTGCCACCGGCACGACCATCTCGCGCGCCCAGTTCCTGCAGGATCGCACGCGCGAATGCGTGAGCTCGGGGTGCCAGAACAGCAAACTGCAAGACTGAAGTGCCATGGCTGGCCCCCAGGGCCAGCGCATCCTTTCTATCAGCGCACCCGACGCACCGACGAAGCAAGGTTGTTCATGCCGCCGAGAGCCGGATAGCGGCCGGGCCCGTACACTTCGCAGCGGCCGCGGTAATCGTCGTGCTCGCAGACCTCCCACTGTCCTTCGCGCACGACCAGAGAGCCGGCGCGGTCGTTGAAATTCCTTGCACGCAGGGTATTCAGGTCGCCCGCCAGTTCGATGCGATCGCCGCCGAAATTGCGGCCCGAATACAGCTCGACCGGAGGGCCGCGCCGTTCGTCGTCCCGGCGGTCGCGCCAGCCGCGCCGCTGCTCATTCCTGTCCTCATCCCTGCCGTCACCCCTGCCATCGTACCTGCCCTCGCCCCTGCCCTCGCTGCGGTCCTGGTAGCCGCCACGCTCGCGCCCGCGATCCAGTTCGCGCACTGACGAAATCGCGTTGCCGAGGCGTCCCAGGTTCGGGTACTGGCCGCGTTCCAGCACGGTGCACTGGCCGCCGAAGTCCTTGTGCTCGCACACCTCCCAGGCGCCCGACTGGACCACGATCGAGGACGTGCGATCGTTGAAACCGAGGTCGGTGATATTGCGCACGGAATCGCGGACCGTCACTTGCGGGCCGCGAAAGTCGGGTTGCGAGAACAGCGAGATCTCTCCCGCGGCAACGTGGTTGATGGTTGCCAGCAGGGCGGCGGCGGCGAACAGGCGTTTCATGTCTTCTCCAGCGGATGCGTTGGCCGGGCGCGACGCGCGCGCGGCATACTTCCCATAACGCAATGGCAATGCCTGCGGTGGACCTGGCAGCTGTAACAAATTACTACCGCGCCATGGGCAATTGCCTGGGCGCAGGGCGTGGCTGGCGACACGACCGTGGCGGGAGCGCTACAGTGGCATGACTTTCCCTCGACCAGGAGCCAAAAAACATGACGATCCCCAGCCTGCTTTCCTCCGCCCTGATTGGAGCCGTTGCCAGCGCACGGTCCATGACGCCAATGGCCACCATCGCGACCGCGCGCCTTGCCGGCCGTGATACCACCGGCCACCTGGTCCTGCTGGATCGCCCCGTGTTCAAGTACGGCGCGCTGGCCATGGGGCTCGGCGAACTGGCCGGTGACAAGATGAAGTCGGCCCCCGACCGCACCGTTTTCCTGGGGCTGCTGGCACGCGTGATGAGCGCCGGGATCGCCGGCGCGGCGCTGGCGCCGAAAGGGCGCGAACAGGCCGGGGCGGCCGTCGCGATTGCAACGGCCGTGCCGCTTGCCTATCTCACACTGTACGGCCGCAAGCAGGCCATGGCGCGTATCGGCCAGACCCGCAGCGGGCTCATTGAAGATGCGCTGGTCGTCGCCGCGGGCGCCGCGATCGTGGCCCTGGCGACGCAGCAGAACCAGGAAGAACAGCTGCCGGTCGCGCCAGGTGCATAGCATCGGCTCCTGCCGGCGCGAGCGCCCGGCAGCAACGGCTTTCGAAGAGCATCACTCGCCGGGCCGCACCTCGACCACCTGCCCCTTCACCGCGGCAAAGGCCAGCGTGTAGCCAATGGCACTGCGCTGGCTGCGCTGGCCGTTCACCACCACCGGCGCCGCCGTGCGCAGCACGCACTGCCCGTCCTGCCGGGCTTCGATGCGGGCGGCATGCAGCCGGCCCTCCCGCCACTCGATATCGACGACGTAGTTGCCGCGCCCGACGATCCCTTTCACGGCGCCATCGCGCCATGCATCGGGCAATGCCGGCAGCAGGTGCAGCTCGCCGTTCTGGCTTTGCAGCAGCATCTCGATCACGCCGGCCGTGCCGGCGAAGTTGCCGTCGATCTGGAACGGAGGGTGGGCATCGAACAGGTTGGCGTAGGCGCCGCCATGCCGGTCGCCCGGCTTCGTCAGCCGCAGCAGGTTGCGGAACAGCGTGTGCGCGTGGTTGCCGTCCAGCAGGCGCGCCCAGAAGTTCACTTTCCAGGCCAGGCTCCAGCCGGTACCGTCGTCGCCGCGCAGTTCCAGCGTGCGGCGCGCGGCGGCCGCCAGTTCGGGCGTGCCCAAGGGCGAGATCAGGCGCGCCGGATGCAGCGCATACAGGTGCGACACGTGGCGGTGGTGAGGCTCCACCTCGTCGAAATCCTTGTACCACTCCTGCAGCTGGCCCCGTGCGCCGATGCCGAACGGCAGCAGCTTTGCGGTCGCCGCGCGCAGCTCGCCGCGGAACGCGTCATCGATGCCCAGCACCCGGCCGGCGGCATCGACATTCTCGAACAGGTCGCGGGCAATCGCCAGGTCCATCGTCGCTCCCACGCTGATCACGCCTTTCTTGCCGTTGCCGTAGTAAAAATCGTTCTCCGGCGACGACGATGGCGAGGTAACAAGGTGGCCGTCGGCATCCGGGTGCAGCCAGGCCAGCGTGAACCGCGCGGCCTCCTTCATCAACGGGTAGGCCGTGCGCAGGTAAGCCATGTCGCCCGTGTACTGGTAGTGCTCCCACAGGTGCCGGCTCAGCCACGCGCTGCCCATCGACCAGTTGGCCCACTTCGGATCGCCCTTGCCGAAGTCGCCGACAGGATTGCTGGTGGCCCAGATATCGGCATTGTGGTGCACCGCCCAGCCGGGTGCACGGTAATACGAGGCGGCGGTCTCGGCGCCGGTCACGGCCAGGTTGCGGATCAGGTCATCCATCGGCGTGAACAGTTCGGAAAGGTTGGCGCTCTCCACCGGCCAGTAGTTCATCTGCACGTTGATGTTGGTGGTGTAGTTGCTGCTCCACGGCGGACGCATGGCGTTGTTCCAGATGCCCTGCAGGTTGGCCGGCGCGCCGCGCGTGCGCGACGCCGCGATCAGCAGGTAACGGCCGAACTGCACGTACAGCGCCTCCAGCGCCGCGTCGGACCGGCCGGCCGTGAACTCGGCCAGGCGGCGGTCGGTGGGGATCGCGCTGCGGTCCGCTTCCGCCGGGTTGAGCTGCAGCGACATGCGGTCGAACAGCTTGCGCACATCGGCCACGTGGGCCGCGCGCAGCGCCGCATAATCGCGCCCGGCCGCCCGTTCCAGGTGCGCCAGCGCCAGCGCGTGCTGGTCGCGGCCGGCGCTGTCCGGGCACTTGTCGAAGCCGGCGAAGCTGGTGGCGGCCGACAGCAGCAGCACGACCTCCGACGCATCGCGGATGACGATGCGTTCGCCGCGAACCTCCACCTTGCCGTCACTGACGATGGGCTTGACGACCAGTTCGAAGCGCATGCCGCGGCAGCCGGCCGGATCGTTCCACACGACCGGCTCGGCGTTGTAACCCACGTAGTTCGGGTCCACGTGCGCCGGTGCCTTGCCGGCCAGGACGAGCGAACCCGCCGTGGCCTTGGCCTGGGCGCGCAGCTGGCTGTTCGCTTCCAGTTCCAGGTTCAGCCGGCGCGGCCGGTCCGATGTCAGGCGCACCACGATCACTTGGTCCGGTGCGGAGGCGAACACTTCGCGCCGGTAAGCCACGCCGTCGACAGTGAACGAGGTGGTGGCGATGCCGTCGCGGATATCGAGCGCGCGGCGGTAGCCGGCCGCCTCGCCTTTCAGGTCCTGGCGGATCACCAGGTCGCCCAGCGGCAGGTAGCTTTCGGTGTACGGGCCCTGCATCCTGCGCGCCCAGTCGCTGCCCGCGGCGTAGTCGCCGCCGGCCAGTGCCGCGCGGGCCTTGCCCAGCGCATCGAAGGCGCCGGGATTCAGGTTTTTTCCCACCGGCCCGCCGCTCCACAGCGTGGCCTCGTTCAATTGCAGCAGTTCCTCGCCGGGGCGGCCGAACACCATCGCGCCGAGCCGGCCGTTGCCGACCGGGAGCGCCTCGGTCCAGACCGCGGCGGGCTTGTCGTAATGGAGCGTGAGTGCATCGTCGGCGCGGCTGGCGGCAGCCAGGAGTGCCAGCGACAGGGCAAGGGCAAGACGGAACATGGGCGATCACTCTCCTGGAAAAGGCGCCGGGGCGCTAGGCGATGCGGTAGAAGCGGCGGGCATTGAGCCCGAAGATTGCCTGCCGGGCCGGCGCGTCCAGGTGGGCGAGCAGCGCTTCGCTGGCGGCGATCCAGCGGCCGTAATCGGCTGCCAGGTCGAGCACCGGCCAGTCGCTGCCCCACAGCACCCGCCCGGGGCCGAAAACTTCCAGCACATGGCCGGCATAGGGCCGCAGCCGCTCGGGCGACCAGTCGTGGCCCGCCTCGGTGACCAGGCCGGACAGCTTGCAGTGCACCTGCGGCAGCGCGGCCAGGCGGGCCAGGTGTTCGCGCCACGCGCCTGGCTCCCCGGCGGCGATTGCCGGCTTGGCGATGTGGTCGATCACGATTGGCAGCCGCGGATGCCGCTGCGCAAAGGCCAGCAACGCCGGCAACTGGCGCGGCAGCACCAGCGCATCGAACGCCAGGCCGTGGCGCAGCATCGCCTCCACCGCCGGGTCGAGCGCGGCATCGTCGATCCAGCCGTCGTCGAGGCCTTGCAGCATCGGCCGCAGCGCGCGCAGTTTCGGGTGCGCCGCCAGCGCGGCGATGCGGGCCGGCGCCTCGGCCGCCTTCAGGTCAGCCCAGCCCACCACCGCCGCGATGAACGGGTAGCGATCCGCCAGGTCGAACAGGAAGTAAGTATCAAGCTCGTGCGGCAACGACTGGACGAGTACGGTCGCATCGATGCCGTGCGCCCGCAGCAGCGGCTGCAGGTCGCCCGGTGTGAAGTCGCGGTGGATGGCGGCCAGTTCGGGCGGCGGCCAGCCATCGCCCCGCGCGGCCAGGTGCCAGAAGTGCTGGTGGGCGTCGATGCGCATCAGGCCCTCCCCTGCCGCGCCGCCAGCGCGGTCAATGTCGTCAATCTCCGTGCACCCTGCCTTCGCGGTCGTGCAAGGCATTGAGCATGGTGGTGCGCGAGGAATGCAGGTGCGTGCGCATTGCCGCCAGCGCCGCCGGCACATCGCCCTCCACCAGCGCGCGCAGGATCGCCACGTGTTCCTGCACCGCGTACTGGTTGCGCGGCAGCTCGTCGCGCTTGTCCCACTGGTAGTGATAGTGAAAGACCAGCGACACCGCGTCGTTCAGGCTGTTGGCGAAGCGGTTGTCCAGCAGGCCGATGAGGAAGGTGTGGAATTCGCGGTCGAGCGCCGGAAAGTCGGCATGGCTGGCGGCCGATGCCGCGCCGAGCGCTTGGTGCCGGGCCAGCAGATCGCCCAGCCGGTCGAACACCGGGTCGCCTGGCGCCAGTCCCGCCACCCGCTCGATGGCCTTCAGCTCGAACATCTCGCGCACCTCGCCCAGCTCCTGGGCGAACGACGGATCGAA
>DASVVD010000972.1:0-3989 GCA_036386715.1 Pseudoduganella sp. | reverse complement strand
AGCCAGCGGGCCGCATGGGATGCCACCATGTCGTGCGTGATCGCTACCTGCTGTCGCGAACATTTCGCCAGTTGCCGGCGCAGCCTGACCAGGAACCTGCCGAAGACGTCCTTGTCCATGACTTCCTCCACTGTATCGTTGCCACTACTGCTCAGACAACGAACACTTTGGAAAGTTCAGGCCGTTTCAACAACGTTCGGTGACACCGCCACTCCTAGCGCCGCTCGTTCCGATTTATTTTCCCGCTTCGTTTTCCCTATCCGTTTTCCGGATTCGGTTACAGGCTGCAGGGGACATCACATCGTCCCCAGTCCCGAAGTGCCGGCTCCGGCGAGGCGGCTCAGGGATACAGCGTGCCGCTGCCGAATGCCTTGAGCTCGCCCGACGCGAAGGCCACCCAGCCTTCACGGCTGTCGACCGGCTGGGTGGCGATCATTGCGCGGCCGGCGTCGAGGCGGTAGTGCAGGTGCGTGGAGCAATGCGCGAACAGCGTCTCGCCATTCGACAGGATGAAGTTGAAGGTACCGTGCGATGCGATCTCGGCTGCGACTTCGGCCAGGGCGTCGCGCAGCACATTGGCTGCCGGCTCGCCCTGCGGGAAGCGTGACGCCAGGCGCGACAACAGCAGGCAGAAGGCCGCTTCGCTGTCCGTGTCGCCCTGCGGCGCGAACCGCCCGGGTGCCGGCGCGAATTGCTTCAGGTCGCCGTTATGCGCGAAGCACCAGGTGCGACCCCACAGCTGACGGGCGAACGGGTGCACGTTCTCGATCGCGATACGGCCTTGCGTGGCCTTGCGGATGTGCGCCAGGATATTGCGGGCGCGCAGTGCGCCGCGGCGGACCCGCACGGCCAGCGGCGAATCGATCGCCGCGCGGTGATCCGTGTATAACCGGCAACGCTTGCCGCTGTGGAAGGCGATTCCCCAGCCATCCTTGTGCTCGTCGGTACGGCCGCCGCGTTCGGCGAAGACGTCGAAGAACGGACCAAGGCCGGCGGGGACACTGCTGTTCAATCCGAGGAGCTGGCACATGATGGCATGGGAAATCGTTGAGGTTGGATAGACGATACCTGTGCACGGGATGCGATAGAACGAATCTTTTCCAATATGCTTATATGGCAGGGCGATGCTCTTAGGTAATGTTGCTTTCATGCGACATTTTACGGAGTCATATGCACGCGCCGCATAACAATCGGCAAAACGATTCGTTCAGTAATCTGCCCCGGGGCCTTAGCCTTGTCGGATCGCATCTGCACCAGAAAGGCTGTCATGAGCTTCCCCGTCCTGCAACAATACATGGCCCGGCTGGCCGATCCGGCCGCCACATCGTCGTCGCTATGGCTCGATGCCGCGGGCCGCGCGCACGGCCGCTTCTTCAACTGCACGATGACGAGCGTGTTCCACCCGGTCCGCGAGCTCGATAGCGGCGCCGTCGTGGCCTGCGAGGGGCTGGCACGCGGCATTTCCGCCGAGGATGAAGGACTGTCGCTGTGGCGGCTGCTGGAAAACGCCGCCAGCGACGACGAGTCCGTCGAGCTCGACCGCCTTTGCCGGATGCTGCATGCGATGAATTTCTTCCGCCAGCCCGATAGCGAACGGCTGGACCTGCACCTGAATGTGCACGGGCGCCTGCTGTCGGCCGTGAGCAGCAACCATGGCCATGCGTTTCGCCGCATCCTGGCGTCGCTTGAACTGCCGCTCGACCGCATCGTGCTGCAACTGCCGCCGACCACGCCGCAGCAGAGCTGGCTGCTCGGCTACGTGGCCGACAATTACCGCCGCAACGGTTTCCGGTTCGCCGTGCTTGCCGGCAGCGTGCCGGAAGGCCTGGCCCTGCTGGAGCGCGTGCGACCGGATGTGATCCGGTATGACGCGCGCGACGTGCGCGACCGGGAAGGCCTGGTGCGCCTGCTGTGCGCTGCCGCTGAAAAGGGCGTGCGGGTGCTGTTCCATCACGCTGAAAATGCCGCTGCGTTGTCCTCGCTGCAGGGCATTGCCGCTCTGGCCGGGGTGCAGCCGCTGGCCCAGGGGCACGCCCTCGACATGCCGCGCGCGCTCCTGCCGGGCAGTCTCGTGCAGGCCGCCGCGTGAGCGCCCACGGCTTAATCGGGCCTTAATGTTGAGCCATAATTGATACAATTTACGCCACACAGTTAAAGAGCTTTCTCAACTCTCCGTCCCATCGGCTATCATCGCTCGCATCCGTATCAATGTATTAATGGGATGGTTTATGGCGACACGCAGAGAATTTCTACACAAGACACTGGGGGCCACCGCCGCCGGTTTCATCGGGGCCCCGCTGGTGGCCCTGGCACCGGCAAGGGCGCAGGACCTGCAGCCGCCCCCCGATATTTTCGATGCCCAGGCACTCGACCTGGAATTCTGGATCAAGCCCCGTACGCTGACGGTGACCCGGCCGCAGAGCGGCGAAAAGGCCTCCGTGCTGTTCTGGAAGGATGGCGAACTGATCGATTCGGCTTACCAGGAACTGTGCCATTTGCTGCGCGACGTGAACGGCAAGTCCACCGCGCCGATGGATCCGAAACTGCTGGAAACGCTGTGGGGCGCGCAGGCGTTCGTAGCGCGCTACGGCATCAACAGCCCGATCGAAATCCTGTCCGGCTACCGCACCCCGGCGTCGAACCAGCGCCTGCGCGAACAGGGCATTCCCGCCGCGCGCCAGTCGCTGCACCTGGAAGGCAAGGCCGCCGACATCCGCATCGCCAACCTGAACGAAGAAGTGGTCGGCGGGCTGATCAAGAGCTTCCAGCAGGGCGGCGTGGGCTTCTACTACCGCGGCGGCCCGCGCGGCGGGTGGATCCATGCCGATACCGGCTTGAAACGCACATGGAAGGGGTGAGGCCGGACATGGAGCTATAGCTCCATGCCTGCCGAACGGCTCGGCCTTGCAAGGCCGAGACTGGGGTGCATGCATACCGTGAAAGATGCTGTGGAGCTATAGCTCCATGTCCTGTCTTACGGCTCTGCCTTGCAAGGCAGAGACTGGGATGGGACCGAACATGGAGCTATAGCTCCACGCCTGCCGAACGGCCCGGCCTTTCAAGGCCGAGCCGCCAGGGCAACCACCAATCAACCGTAATAATACGGCTTGGTCTGCACCGAATCCTTCTTCTGCCGGTCGACCGCATCCAGGTCCTGCCGGTGATCCCACCAGATCTTCCAGCCGCGCCGCTGCTCGACTTCCACCTGCGGGTGCTCTTCCTTGTACTGGTTCAGGAACTGCTCGAATTCCGATACGTAGCGGGTGTATTTCATCATTGCTCCTTTGATTCGGTTACACTGCGGCCGATACCGATTACCGATATAGAAGACCATGCAGCACGAAAATGACGAAGGGGCGAAACCGCGGTTCCGCCCGGTGCCGTGGACGGCACTGGAAACACCGGCCGATGCCGAACTGTGGATCGCCGAACATGACCTGGCACTGCAGGAACATATCGGCAAGAACGAGACCGGCTATGGCGTATGTTTCACGCTTGCTCCAGGCGGCGACATCTATATGCAAACCTCGGATGACGCCGTGATCCTCGATGTTACGCCGGATGCCGAATGGGTGGCGCCCCTGATCGCTGCCGTGGCCCAGGCGGAACCGCCAAAGGGTTCGATGTGGATCCTGCCCGACGACAAGCTGGTGCAGTTGATCCTTGGCCTGTCCAGCCTGGTTGCCAGCACCACGCTCGTGGTTGGCCACAACTTCGGTCGCCGGCGTTATTCCTGAGACTGGTCGAAGATTCGCTGAACGCGCGCTGACGTGGCGCGCGGGTGCGGCAGGTGCTCGACTTGCCGCAGCGTGCATGCTAGTCTGGTCCGGCATCTCGACAATAGTCAAGCCTACCGCCACGTTACGAGGGTTCACCACGCCATGGACAACCTCACGAATAGCCCCGGGGTAAATCCCGACCACAGCGCCATGCCCCTGCAACTGATCGGACAGGCCGGAACGTTGCCCGACTTGCCGGCCGCGTTGTCA
>DASVVD010000971.1:0-4365 GCA_036386715.1 Pseudoduganella sp. | reverse complement strand
CGGGGAAATCCGCAGCCAGGATGGCCGGCGCCGCGCGGTACTCTACCGCGCCGGCCATGCGACCGAACTCGGCGTGCTGGGCAGGCCGACGGTTTATTAAAAAAGGAAATCAATGGCAACTCCCTACCTGGGCGACCTCGTCGCGGCAATGACCGGCATCGACCTGCCGTTGCCGATACCGGTCTTCGGCCTCTCCGTCGTGCTGGCCATGTTCGTGGCGGGCCTGTTCCTGCGCCGTGAACTGGCCAGGCTGCATGCAGCCGGCGAGCTGGGGTATGCGCAGCTGCGCTACCGCACCGCGCGCGGCGAACGGGCACGCCGCCCGGTCGCCCCGGCGGAGATCGTCTCCGACCTGACGCTCGTGACATTGCTGGCCGGCGTGATCGGTGCGCGGGTCTTCCACATCCTCGAGCACACCGGCGAGTTCCTCGCCGATCCCGCCTCGATGATCTTCACGCGCTCGGGCCTGAGCATTTTCGGCGGCCTGATCTTCGGCACCCTGGCGGGCCTGGTCTGGGTGCGGCGCTGGCAACTGCCCGCGCTGACCGTGCTCGATGCCGCCGCACCGGCGCTGATGCTCGGCTATGCGCTGGGCCGGGTCGGCTGCCAGTTGTCGGGCGACGGCGACTGGGGCATCGCCGCCGACATGGCGCTGAAACCCGACTGGCTGCCCGCGTGGCTGTGGGCGCAGACCTATGAGAACAATATCGTCGGCGAAGTAATCGCCCTGCCCGGCGTGTATCCCACGCCGCTGTACGAGGCGGCCATGTGCATCGGGCTGTTCGCCGTGTTGTGGGCGCTGCGCCGCCATGGTTTCCAGAAAGGCTGGCTGTTCGCCGTCTACCTGGTGTTCGCCGGCATCGAGCGGCTGCTGATCGAGCAGATCCGCCACAATCCGGTGCTCGATTTCGGCGTGTTGCGCTGCACGCAGGCGGAAGTCATCGCCATGCTGCTGATCCTTTGCGGCGTGGTTGCCACGGCCCTGCTGGCGCGCCGGCAACCGGCGCGGCGGATGCGCATCTGATGTCCCGAATTACAGGCCTTACTGGAAATCGACGACCGTCTTCAGCATGACGGTGCGCGGGTTGCCGACCGGGACCCAGGTGGCGTTGGCGGCGCCGGCGAAATACGCCTTGTCGAACAGGTTCTTCACGTTCAGCTGCACGCGCCAGCCGCGCCGTTCGAACGACACATTGGCATCGGCCACCGTATAGGATGGCACGACGTACGAAGAGGTGGTCGAAGTTTTCTCGCCGACGTGCCGGAAGCCGAAGCCGGCGCCCCAGCCGCGCAGCGCGCCCGCGAATCGGTAGTTCGCCAGCAGGTTCGCCGTCCTGCGCGGCACGCCGGACAGCTTTTGCCCCACCGTCGCGGCCTGCGACCCGGCGGCCTCGGTGATCACCGCGTCCAGCAGGGACAGCGCGCCGGACAACTGCCAGCCGTTCTTCAGGTCCGCCGCCAGTTCGGCTTCGTAGCCGCGGGTGCGCTGCTTGCCGATCGCCACCTGGAAGCCGGGGTTGAGGTCGTCGGCCTGGGCCAGGTTGCGGCGCTCCAGGTCATAGTAAGCCACGCTGGCGCTGAGGCGCCGGTCGTCCGACAGGAACTTGGCGCCCACTTCGCCCTGGCGGCCCTGTTCCGGCTCGATCGGGCTGCCGTCCACGGTGATGCCGGTCTGCGGCAGGAACGACGTGGCATAGCTGACATAGGGCGCGATGTTCGGCGTGACCTTGTAGACGGCGCCGACGTGGCCGGTGTTGGCCGAACTGGCCACGTCCGACCGGGCGCCGGTCGGCACGTTGACCGTTGTCAGTTTCGCGCGATCGTGGCGCAGCGACAGGCTCACGCCGAGCCGGTCCGACACGTCGATATAGTCGCGCAGGTACAGGCCGTTCTGCGCCAGCGTGGTATCGACGATCGACGTGACCGCGCACGCCGTGACCGGCCGGCCCAGTACCGGGTTGTAGATGTTCTGGGCGGCGATCGCGCAGCGCCGGGAATCCCGGTAGAGCCGGTCGTGCATCGCATCGAAGCCTGCCATCACATGGTGCGCCTGCCCGCCCCATTGGAACGTGCGCGCCAGGCTGGTATCGACGCCGTCCGAACGGCCGTTGAAATCCTGGCTCAGCACGTTGCGGCTGACATTGCCGGCGGCCGTCAGCGCGCCGCTGATATTGGCCAGCTGGCCGGTCAGTTGCATGCCGGTGTGGCGCAACACCTGGTTCAGCGTCCAGCCATTTTCGAAGCGGTGGGCCAGCGCATAGCCGATCGTCTTCTGTTCGGCATCGTAGGGCGCCACCGTGGTATCGCCCGTGAAGAAGCTGTCCGGCACCAGCGCGGCGTTGCCGGTCAGCGAGGTGGCCGCCACCGGCAGGCCCTGCTGCCGCACGTACTGCCGCTGGTTGATCGAGGCAAGGACCGTGAAGTCGGTGCGGGTACCCAGGTCCAGCGCGATGGAGGGCGCCAGGTAGCGGGTCTTGAACCACACGTTGTCGGTGGGGTCGTCCGAGTTCATCGCCATGCCGGCCACGCGCAGCGCCGCCTTGCCGTTGCTTGACGCGACCGGGCGGCCGATATCGAACGTGCCCTGGCGGTAGCCATCGGTGCCCACGGTCAGGCCAAGCTGTGTAAAAGCGTCAAGGCGCGGGCGCTTGCTGACGATATTGACCGTGCCGCCCGGCGTGACCTGCCCGAAATACACCGAAGCCGGCCCCTTCACCACTTCGACGCGCTCGGCGCCGAACACTTCCTGGGCGATCCAGTTGGCCTGCCCGATGCGCAGGCCATCGAGGTACATCGTGTCGGATGCGCTCTGGCCGCGGATGATGAAATCGTCCCAGCCGCGGCGGCCCAGCGTGGCGGAGGTGACGCCGGCCACCGTTTCGATCGCCTCGTCGAGCGTGGTGGCCTGCCGGGCATCGAGCAGTTCGCGGGTGACCGCTGAAATCGCCTGCGGGGTTTCCTGCAGCGATTTGTCTGACCTGGTAGTGGCCACGGACTGCGTGGCGAAGCCTTCGCGGCTCGCGCCGACTTCGACCACCGGCAGCACGGCCTGCTCCTCGACGGCCGCAGGGGCCGCGGGCGCCTCCGTGGCAAGCACGGGACTGGCAACGACAAGGGACAGGAGCGCCAGGCGGACGGCGCTGACGGAACAACGGAAGGAAGTACTGGACCGAATCATGGAAACACACGTAAATGATAATGATTCCCATTATCATCGACGGCGGACCATCGAGTCCAGTCATTTCCCTGGCTCTTGTCTTGTGCACGCCGGGCATCCCGGCCGGTCCGGCCAGGATCAGTGCGCCGCCACGCCCTTGCCCGCCAGCGCGGCCAGTGCCGGTACCACCTCATGCAGGCTGGCGACCTCGAAGGTGGGCACCGCGGACGAGTCGTTGGCCAGCCGGCCCGGATTGAACCAGCCGCTCTCGATGCCGTAGCGGTTCGCACCGAGGATATCGGCATCAAGCCGGTCGCCGATGATGACCGCCTCGTGCCGGGCGAACGCCCGTGCCAGCTTGCCCGCATGCTCGAAGAAGCGGACATCGGGCTTGGCGAAGCCGCACGCCTCGGAAGTGCAGACGAACGAAATGTGCCCGGCCAGTCCCGAGCTGGCGATGCGCAGCTGCTGGATCTGTTCGGCGCCATTGGTGACGATGCCGACCTCCCCCACTTCGGCCAGCGCCTCGCAGAGGCGCTCGGCACCCTCGACCAGCACCACGGTGTCGGCCAGCGATTCGACGAACAGCCGGCTGGCCGCCTGGGGATCGAGGTCGAGGCCGTGGGCCTGGAATGCCTGGCGGAAGCGGTCCACTTTGAGGAATTCCTTCGAGACGGTACCGGCCTCGAAGGCGCGCCACAGCACGGTATTGATGGCCTGGTAGCGGGCGAACAGGCCATCGGGTTCGCCCGAGAAGCCGAGTGCGCCCAGCGTGCGCGCGAACGAAAGGTGTTCGGAAGCCTTGAAGTCGAGCAGCGTATCGTCGAGGTCGAACAGGAACAGCCGGTGTTTCATGATGGTCGTGAGCGAGTCAGGCTATGATTCAGGATATTGCATCCTAGCATGCAACCGCCACGCCGGCCATTCAGTGGATCGGGAAGCCCAGCGCAGTGGGCAACGGCTGCGCGGCGATCGCGGTTTCGCCTTCAGGATCGCTTTCGGCCATCCACTCGATCCATCCCAGCACTTCGCGAATGCTGGCCAGGCCGCTGTGCAGCGCTGTCACGGCGGTGCGCATTTGCGCCATCTCGCCGCTGCCATAGGCGGGCGAGATCCAGATCGTTTCGGGAATTGCGCGGATCCGTTTCTCCAGGTCCGCGAGATCGGCGGTCATTTCTTCCTGCAGCGCTTCGAGCACGGTGACCACC
>DASVVD010000970.1:0-9052 GCA_036386715.1 Pseudoduganella sp. | reverse complement strand
GGAAGTAGCCGCTGCGCTTGGCCTTGTTCAGGTTGACGATGTCGAAGGTCAGCATCGGCAGGCCTTCGCGGTCGAAGATCTGGTCCAGCTCGAAGCTCGACGAAAAATCCAGCTGCTTGTAGTCGTTGCCGTACAGCGCCGCCGCGGTGATGCCGCTCTGGTTGGCGTTGGCCACCTGGCTGCCCTGCGAATACGTGTGCATGAAGCGCGCCATGTAGCCGTGGTTCTCGTAGTACACGCCGAAGTTGTTGGTTTTCTTCGGCACGCCCAGCGCGATGAAGCCGGAGGAGCCTTCGCCGCTGGCCTTCTGGTTGATCAGCGTGAGCGTTTCGTTGAAGCCGAAACCGCGCCATGGCAGCAGCTTGTCGAGCGGCTGCACCCAGCCGATTTCCAGGCCGCGGATGCGCAGGATGCCGTCGGCGTTGCGAGGACGGGTCATCACCACCGTGGCGTTGTCCGGACCACCGCGCGAATCGATCGCCAGCTGCTGCGCCGGAATCAGCGTGCCGTAGTTGACACCGTATTGCGCCAGGCTCGAGAACGGCAGCGTGACGTTCTCGTTGACGGTGAAGCCGTTCAGGCGCTTCTGGAATGCCGTCACCGACAGGTAGCCTTCGCGGCCGGTGTACCAGTCCACGCCCAGGTCGATGTTATCCGAGATATACGGGTTCAGGCCGGGATTACCCAGCGTGCCCACGTCCGCCGAGACCGACGAGAAGTTGATGCCGGGCCGCAGGTCGTTCGGGTTCACGCGGGTCATGCTGCGCGAAGCGGCCAGGCGCAGCACCACGTCCTTGCGCAGGTCCAGCGCGGCGGTGGCCGACGGCAGCGTGTTGCTGTACTTGGAATTCTGGTACACCCACTCGCTGACGTTCGGGTACTTGCTGCCGTTCAGCGGCAGGGTGGCGTTGCGCGGATCGGAAAGCGACGTCAGCGCACCCACCTGCTGCTCGGTGCGCACGTAGCGCACGCCGGCGTTCCAGCGCAGGTTGAAGCCGGCAGGCTGCAGTTCGCCGTTCGCCTCCACGTAGACCGCCTTCGACTTCTCGCGGATGTAGCCGGCGCTGGCGCCGGTCGACGAGGCGCCGGAGTCCGGTGCCGTGCTGTTGTAGTAGTCGTAGTTCGAATCGTTGCGGAAGCGGTTCCAGTCCAGCGCCAGGCGGCCGTACGGGCCCGGCACCAGGTAGTTCTGCACCGCGGCGTTCGGGATCAGCGAACCGCCGTAGGTCAGCGGCGCGGTCTGGCCGGCGGTATAGCCGGTGCCGTAACCCGGGTACAGTGCGGCGGCGCTGGCGCCCGGCGTGCTGGCGCCGTTGCATGGCGGCGCGCCGTTCGGGCCCTGCAGGAACACGCTCGGGTTGTTGCCGCATACGGCGGCCTGCCAGGCTGCCGAATTGTCCTGCGCACGGATGGTGCGGTTGATATCGTCCCATGCGAAGCCGGAGCGGATCGTCAGCTTCTTGTCGCCCCACGCCATATTGGTGTGGAAGCCCTTGGTTTCCGTTTCGCGCAGTTCGTTCTGGATGTTGACGCGGCCGCCGACCCACTGGTAGCTGGCCGGATCGTTCAGGTCCAGGTTCGAGACGATCGACGGCACGCCGCCGTTGTTCTGATAGGTGATCGTGTTGCCGCTGTTCGGTGCCGTGATCGGCATGATGGTCGGCGCCTCGTGCGTGAAGCGGCTGCGGTTGTAGTTGCCGGCCGCGTCGAACGTGAGCTTCGGCGTGATCTTCCATTCCACGCCCGGGTTGATGCCCAGCAGGTCGACCTTGTCGCGGCGCGGGCCGAACTCGATGAAGTTCAGCGCGTTGGCGAAGGTGCCCGAGGTGGCCACGCAGCCGGTGGCGCAGTCGCTGCGGTCCACCGTCATGTTCAGCGGGATCGACCCATTGTTGCGCACCGCCCACGTGTAGGCGTTGCGCTGCATGTCGTCGTCCTTCTTGCTGTACATGGTGTCCAGGTAGAAGTGCAGCGCATCGGTCGGGCGGTACTCGGCGGCGAACACGGCCGAGATCTTTTCCTTGGTGCCGTAGTATTCCATCGTGCGGCCCAGGCGCGGCACGATCGCGTTGTCGATCTGGTCGATCGTCAGGCCGGGATTGTTCGCCAGCAGGAATGCCTGGTTGATCGGCGCGCCCGTTACCAGGCCATTGCCGGCGCCCGCCGGCACGGTGGCGGGAATGGTCCAGTTGCCGCCGCCGGTCACATTGCGGGCCGGCGAGTTGCTCTGCGCGGCCGTCAGGTTCGGGTTGGTCCAGCCCACGGTCTCGAAACCCGTGGTGCGGGCCTGCTGGCGCGAGAACGATATCCCGCCCAGGATACCGAACTTGCCGTCCCAAGTATTCGAGGCCAGCACGTTGCCGCGGAAGCCGGCCTTGTCGGCGATCTGCTGCTTGGTGCCCGTGAAGCCCATGGAAAGCTGCCGCCCTTCCTTGTCGAACGGGCGCGCGCTGCGCAGGTTGACGACGCCGGCGGCGCCGCCTTCGATCTGGCCGGCGCTCGCGCTCTTGCTGACGGTGAGTTTGGTAAACAGGTCGGTCGGCAGCAGGTCGAGGTCGACTTCGCGGTTGGTGTTGGCGCCGTCGATCGGGCCGGAGGACGCCACGGCGATCGGCGCGTTGTTCAGCAGGATCTTGGTGAACGAGGAACCGAGGCCGCGGATCTGGATCGTCATGCCCTCGCCGGTCACGTCGCGCGCCACCTGCACGCCCGGCACACGGCTCAGCGATTCGGCCAGGTTCTTGTCGGGGAATTTACCGAAATCCTCGGCGTTGATCGAATCCTGGAAGCCCACGGATTCCTTCTTGTCGCGCGCGGAGGACAGCAGGCTGTTGCGGTAGCCGGTGACCTTGACGGTCGCGATCTCCGCTTCGGGCGCGGCGGCTGGCTCGGCCGCCGCGGTGGTCGCGGAACTGGCCGCGGTATTGGTAGCGGTAGCGGTATTGGTAGCGGTAGCAGTAGCGGTGGTGTCCTGGGCATAGGCCTGGGCGATCATGCTCGCCATGATGGTCAGGCCCAGCGCGACGCGCCGGCCGGCGGTCGTTCGATGATTCATGGTTGTCTCCTGTTTTTATCAGCACTGCCGTGCTTCTGTTGCCTTTTAGTAGCACAGCGAAATCGAGTTTAGGAGCGACACGATACAAAGTCAACATTTTTTACCATCGCTTGTTAAGCGCTACCATTTGCGCAACAACGTGGTCCGGACGCTCATTTCCCCCTATGACAGCTATGAAATAAACTGGTCAGGCCAATACGATATGCGCAATCATTTGGTAGCGCATATCAATTACCAATGAGACATCAATAGTTCCATTCATAAAAAATAGGGACAGCCGGGACGCCGTCCCTAATTTATGCGCCCTCCCCAGTTGTGCAGGCGGTGTGCACTTGCTACGGCTTGACCGGCGCCTGCCAGCGCGTGATGGTGCCGCCCTGCGCGGCATAGTCCTCGGCGCCGGTAGCGCCGGCCACGTTGAAGCCGCGGGCGGCAAGCAGGTCGGCGACGGCGCCGGCACGGCCGGCGTGATTCGACACGGTGACGATCGCCCGGTCGCGCGGGATGTAGGCCAGGTTCTTTTCCACTTCCTTGGCCTGGATGTTCAGGTAGACGGGAAAGCCGCCCTTCGCCGTCAGCTCGTCGGGCCGCCGCACGTCGAGCACGGTCACCTTGTCCGGCTGCGCCAGCAGCGCATCGACATCGGCGCGGGCCAGGCGCTTGGCCTGGTATTTCCAGGCCTGCTCCGTGGTTGCCGGGGCCTGCTGCGCGAACGCGGGTGCGGCGGCAAGCAGCGACAGCGCCGCCAGTATGTGCAAGGTCTTCATCGTTGGTCCTTTGTGTGGTGTGAATGGTTTCCGGCCAATGCCGGTCATCCTCTCCTCGCAACTTGCATGCCATTACCCCCGCCCGGGGAGACCGCCGCGCAACTGCTGCGCATGCAGCAGGTTGGCCGCCCAACTGCTGCATCCGCAGCGCCCTCGCCGCGGTTTCCCCCTCTGCGGCGGGATGGCATGGCGCTTGCAGAAGACGACGCATCGATCACCAACCCCCGTCCCATCCAATGCACAAGCCAGCACTTCATCCGCCGACCGCCGCACTTGCCCTACTCGCCCTCCTCGCCCTTCCGCAGGCCTTCGCCGACCCGCAATCGACCATTGCGGTGGCGGCCGGCGGGGTACCCCTCGAACAGGTGCATGTCACCGCCCGCAACCGCGAGGAACTCGCCCAGGATGTGCCGGTGCCGATCTCCGTCGTCAGCGGCAAGACGCTCGAACGCGACGACATCGTCGGCATCGCCGGCCTGGCGCAGAAGGTGCCGAACCTGGGCCTGTTCGGCAGCAATCCGCGCCAGACCAGCATCTCGCTGCGCGGCATCGGCAAGAACAGCGCGAACGACACGATGGAACCGTCGGTCGGCGTGATCGTCGACGGCGTGACCAGCGCCTACGTGGGCCAGAACTGGACCGACTGGGTGGATGTGGATCGCATCGAAGTGATCCGTGGCCCGCAAGGCACGCTGCTCGGCAAGAACACCACGCTCGGCGTGATCAACATCGTCACCAAGGCGCCCAGCTTCACGCCGGCCTACACGTATGAGGCGCGGGTCGGCGACCACAACACGCTCGAGGGCAAGTTCTCCGCCACCGGCCCGATCGTCGACGGCGTGCTGGCCTACCGTGCCTCGTTCTTCTACAACAAGCGCGACGGCATGCTGAAGAACGCGTGGCAAAGCGGCCCGGAAACCTGGAACGAGACCAACCGCGGCGGCGGCCGGCTGCAGTTCCTGGTCAAGCCACGGCCCGGCCTCAATGCCCGCATCATCCTCGACCAGATCCAGTCCTCAGAGAATGGCAACAAGTCGCTGCTGGTGAACAACGGCCCGGCCGGTTTCGCCGACGGCCCGGCCCGCACGCTGACCTTCGCGAGCCGCCTGGCGCGCAGCTATTTCAACAACGCCGACGGTACGCCTTACCAGCCCGTCTTCGGCAACGACGCGATCGAGGACTCGCAGGCCCGCCCGCAACGCACGCGCCAGGGCGGCATCTCGGCCGAGATCAATGCCCGGTTCGACAGCGTCACGCTGACTTCGATCACCGCTTACCGCAACCAGCGCTTCGACATCAAGAACGGCGGCGTGACACGCTTCGATATCGGCAACGGCGGCCAGCAGCTGAAGAACAACCAGTATTCGCAGGAGCTGCGGCTGTCGTCCGACGTGGGCGGCGCGATCGACTGGCAGGCCGGCCTGTACGGCCTGCGTGCCACCGTCTACAGCGACGATCCCTCCTACTACGGTGCCGATGCGGCAGCGTTCAACGCCAGCGCGGCGCAATATGCGGCACTGGCCGCGCCGCAGTACCGCGGCCTGCTGCGCGCGGCGCAGGACGGCGTCTACCGCTCGTATGTACTGGAACCGAAGACGTCCTCCGTGGCCGCGTTCGGCCAGGCCAACTGGCACTTCACCGAACAGGGCACGCTCACGCTCGGCCTGCGCGACACGCAGGAACACAAGACCGGCCGCAACCGCCGCGAGCTCGATCGCACCGGCGCCGCGCTCACCGACATCAACGGCAACGATACGGGCAAGGCCGGCCAGTACGGCCTCGATCTCGCCAGGCCGGCCGACCTGGCGGCGTGGAACGCCGCCAAGGCGCTGTACGTGAATGCCATCGGCGGCGCCGGCGCCGTCTACGACTGGAAGGACGGCGACACGATCAACGCCAACTCGGTGTCGTGGCTGGCCAGCCCGAGCTGGCAGCTGGCGCCGAACGTGCTGCTGTACGCCTCGGCCGCGCAGGGCGAGAAATCGGGTGCGGTGGAATTCGTCACCAGCGGCGGCGCGCTGCTGGGCGCGCCGCAGAACGTGCGGCCGGAGAAGGCGCGCGACTATGAACTGGGCGTCAAGGCGCTGCTGGCTGACCGCTCGGTGCAGCTGAACGCCAACCTGTACCAGATCAAGGTGCGCGACTACCAGTCGAACCTGACGGTTCCCGACGAAGCGCAGCCCGGCGGCACCCGCACCTACCTCGGCAACATCGCCGGCGTGCGCGCCCGCGGCGTGGAGCTCGAACTGAACTACGCGCACAGCCGCAACCTGCGCCTGAACCTGAACGCGTCGTACAACAAGGCGATCTACCTCGATTTTTCCACCACCGCGCCGGACGCCTCCACCACCACGCTGGTCAACTACGCCGGCCGCCAGTTGCACGGCGCGCCGAAGACCATCGTCAACGCGGGCGTCGACCACACGCTGCCATTGGGCCGCTTCCAGGTCCACACATGGCTGACCGACTCGTTCCGTTCCGGCACCTACCTGGCCGCGAGCCTGTCGCCGCAGACCTGGCAGGGTGCCTATTCGCTGCTCGATGGCGGCATCGCGGTGGGCACCGCGGACGGCCGCTACGAGCTCGCCGTATCGGCGCGCAACCTGCTTGACAGGCAATACGCCACCGGCGCCGGCACGTTCAGCAGTTCCGGCGCGGTGACGAGGCAGCCGGGTTACGGGCGCACGCTGGCCCTGGTATTCCGGGCCAGGCTGTAGGCATCGCGCAGGCGTGTTGCAGAATGGTTACAGCCGCGTTCGATCATGTGCATGACCGTAAGGCCTTATGGCGTAAGGGCGCGTGCCTGAAGTGCTAGATATGGCATAAGCATTCCGGAAATCCGTCGTTCGCAAAACAGGGTGCGTTCAGTAGGCTCGATTGTCCCGAAAGAGAGAGGCAACAATGAGCACACTCCTGACCCTGCCGGATAGCACGGGCTCCGCGCTATCCATCCGCGCCAAGGCGCTGCTGTTCCACGACCCGCTGTCGGCCACGCTGCTCGCGCATATCGAGCGCGTGGCGCGCAGCGACGCCACCGCACTGGTCATCGGCGAAACCGGCACCGGCAAGGAACTCGTGGCGCGCCATATCCACGCGCAAAGCGGCCGCCGCGGCCCATTCATCGCGGTCAACTGCGGCGCGTTTTCCGAATCGCTGATCGACGCCGAACTGTTCGGCCATGAAAGCGGCGCCTTCACCGGTGCCACCCATGCCCGCGCCGGCTGGTTCGAGGCCGCCAACGGCGGCACGCTGTTCCTCGACGAGATCGGCGACCTGCCGAAAGCCCTGCAGGTCAAGCTGTTGCGCGTGCTGCAGGAACGCCAGGTGACACGCCTCGGCGCGCGCAAGCCGGTCGTCCTCGATGTACGGCTGGTGGCGGCCACCAACGTCGACCTGCAGAAGGCGGTCGCCGCGGATCACTTCCGCACCGACCTGTACTACCGCCTCAGCGTGGCGCCGATCACGCTGCCGCCACTGCACGCGCGCCCCGGCGACATCCTGCCGCTGGCGCGCCATTTCCTGCAGCGCTATGCGCAGGGCATGGGTATCGACAACCCGAGCCTGGCGCCGGATACCTGCGCGGCATTGCTGGCCTATGCCTGGCCGGGCAACATCCGCGAACTGGAGAACGTGATCCACTACGCGCTGATCGTCAGCGCCGGGCCGCAGATCCGCGCCGCGGACCTGAACCTGGCGGGCGCCGTGAAGCGCCAGCATGCGGACGAAGGGCGCCCCGCCCGCCCGCCGCTGGAACGGCTCGAAGCGCTGCTCGAGGACATGATGCACAGTGGCGAGCTGGATCTGTACGAGAAGGTCGAAGCCTGCCTGGTGCGCACCGCGTATGCGTGGTGCGACCAGAACCAGGTACAGACCGCGCGCGCGCTCGGCATCACGCGCAATGTCGTGCGCACCCAGCTGAAACGCTTCGGCTTCATCAGCAGCGACGGCGACACCGTTACCGCCTGACGGCTCTTCCGGCTTCGGCCAGGCTGCTGCGCCCGCAGCAGCCTCCTGCTGCAAGCGCAGCACCCCACCCTGCCCGCACTTTCCTGCTCCACATTTTTCCCTTTGGTTTCAACAGCTTGCCGTCTGCCGCCAGGTTGGCACGCCGCTTGCAAATGTCTGCCGTACCGAACCGCAAGTCTGCGAGAACGCAGCAACCATTGGAGAACACATGAACCACGATAACGCCACCGGGCCGGGCCGCCTGCCATTGCTGCTGCTGTCCGCCGCCGCGGCAGCCTGCCTGCTGGTTTCGCCGCCAGCCGTGCAGGCGCACCACGCCTTCGCCGCCGAATTCGATGCCAAGCAGCCGATCGACCTGAAGGGCAAGATCACCAAGGCCCGCTGGGTCAACCCGCACAGCTGGCTGTATTTCGACGTGGCAGGGCCGGACGGCACGGTGACCAACTGGGGCGTCGAGTTCGGCGCGCCGAATTCGCTCAGCAACAAGGGCCTGAAAAAATCGGACCTGAAAGTGGGCGACGACGTGCATGTGCGCGGCTACCGCTCGAAGAACGGCCAGCCGTTCGGCTACAGCGTGTTCGTCACGCTGGCCGACGGCCGCACCATCCAGACCGGCGGCGCGCAGGATGCGCCCACCGCCGGCACGGCTGGCTCGCCCGACACCGTCCGCCAGTAGGAGCACCGATTGATCAAGACCTTCTTACCGAAATGGACCGTACTGGCCTGCGCGCTGGCCATCGCCGGCCAGGCACTTGCCGCCGCCGGCCCGATTCCCCGCGCGGCGAACGGCAAGCCTGATTTCTCGGGCATCTGGGAAGCCCATGGCGCCGCCGACTACGACCTCGAACCGCATGCGGCGCGCAAGGATGCGCCGCCCGGCATCGGCATCGTCGAGGGCGGCCAGATTCCCTACCTGCCCGCCGCACTGGTCCAGAAACAGAAAAACTTCGCCAGCCGCGAGCAGGACGATCCGCGCCTGAAAGGCTGGACGCTGGGCGTGCCGCGCGGCGTGTACTACCCGGAACCGTTCCAGGTATTCCAGCGCGGGCGCGACCTCACCATCGTGCACCAGTTCGGCCACTCGGTGCGCACCATCCACACCAACGGCACGCCACACCCGGGCGGCGACCGCAACCAGTTCTGGCTGGGTGATTCGCGCGGCCGCTGGGATGGCGACACGCTGGTGGTGGACGTCAAGGACTTCAACGACGAGACGTGGCTGGACCGCGCCGGCAATTTCCACAGCGAGGAACTGCACGTCGTC
>DASVVD010000969.1:0-6535 GCA_036386715.1 Pseudoduganella sp. | reverse complement strand
CCGGTAGTACAGCACCTGTATTACTGTACCTGTATTACCGCACCGGTATTGCAGCACCGGCAATACCGCACCTCCCTCCTCCTTGGCATACCCGGTTGACAATCCGGGTCGATTGCCGCCCCCGGGAGCTTGAAAAACCCTGCTCTGCCAGGTTTGACGAGCTGCCGATATTCACGCTTCTTCCGCTGTGCTAGTATGCGGCGGCAAGCCCGCAGGGCTTGCCGTTATGCAAAGCAATAGACCGCTGCGGGCCTACCCGGCAACGCGCGGCGCCGGAGACAATCCCAACACACCTTGGAGAAGCAGTGAGCATATTCAGAACCAAAAACCTTGACGACATGGTTGCGGCCAGCCGTAAGCCCGGCGGGCTGAAGAAAGTCCTGGGACCTTTCGATCTCGTGCTGATGGGTATCGGCGCGATCGTCGGCACCGGCATCTTTGTCCTGACGGGCACCGGCGCGCTGACGGCGGGTCCCGCACTGACACTTTCCTTCATCATCGCGGCCATGGCCTGCGGCTTTGCCGCGCTGTGCTACGCCGAATTCGCCTCCACCGTGCCGGTCGCCGGCTCGATCTATACCTACAGCTATGCCACGCTGGGCGAACTGGTCGCCTGGATGATCGGCTGGGACCTGATGCTGGAATACGGCCTGGCCGCCTCGGCCGTCGCGGTCGGCTGGTCCGGCTACTTCCAGTCGCTGCTGTCCGGTTTCGGCCTGCACCTGCCCACCGCGCTGACGGGGGCGCCGGGTGCCGTGCCGGGCGCGGAAACCTATTTCAACCTGCCGGCGTTCGTGATCTTCATCGTGCTGACGGCCATGCTGTCGCTGGGCATGCGCGAATCGGCGCGCATGAACAACGTCATGGTGGCCATCAAGGTCGCCGTCGTGCTGCTGTTCATCGCCGTCGGCGTGGGCCATGTGCAACCGGTCAACTGGCAGCCGTTCATGCCGTTCGGGCACACCGGCGTATTGTCCGCCGCAGCGCTGGTGTTCTTTGCGTTCATCGGCTTCGATGCGGTCACCTCGGCCGCCGAGGAAGTCAAGCGCCCCGAGCGCGACCTGCCGATCGGCATCATCGGCTCGCTGGGCGTCTGCACGATCCTGTATGTGATCGTCTCGGCCATCATGACCGGCATCGTGCCATTCCAGAAATTCCAGGGGGTTGACCACCCGGTCTCGCTGGCGCTCAAATACGCCGGTGAAAACTGGGTCGCCGGCTTTGTCGACCTGGGCGCGATCCTTGGCATGACCACCGTGATCCTGGTAATGGCCTACGGCCAGACCCGCATCATCTTCGCGATGTCGCGCGACGGCCTGTTGCCGAAGCCCCTGTCGTCAATCCACCCGAAACATGGCACGCCCTACCTCGCCACCTGGATCGTCGGCATCGTGTTCGGGCTGCTGGCCGCCCTGGTGCCGCTGAACGTGCTGGCCGAGCTGATCAACATCGGCACGCTGGCCGCGTTCTCACTGGTATCGATTGCCGTCATCGTGCTGCGCAAGAAGCGCCCCGACCTGCACCGCGCATTCCGCTGCCCGGGCGTGCCGGTGGTGCCGCTGCTGGCCGTGGCATTCTGTGTCACGCTGATGGCCTACCTGTCGTGGCACACCTGGCTCGCATTCGGCATCTGGCTGGCGATCGGCCTGGTCATCTACTTCAGCTATGCGCGCCATCATTCGCTGCTGAACAAGGTGCGCTAACCGGTTGCGCCCGGCGCCCGGCCGCGCCGGGCGCGCCGGAATTTCGCGTGGATTCGCCCGCTCCTGAATTCACGCCACCTTTCACGAGGTTTCATGTCAATGCGCCGCCGGGACACCGTGCAGCATGCCGAAAAACGCACCGGACAGCCGGTAAGCCCCGTTCCGCACCTGCCAGTACCGCGCCGCGCCTGCACTGGCCAGGTAGTGGCCACGCCGATCGCAACGCCCGGCGCCGCCGGCCGACTTCGAGATCACGTAGCGCAAGCTGCCGTCCGGCGCCAGGATCACCGTGCTGCCGCCCCACACGGGAAACATGGGGCCGCCATCGGCCGGCTGCACGCTGCATTCCTGGATCACCTCGGCCACCAGGTCGAACACGATCTGGCTGTCCGGGCCGATGCGCCGGGCAGTGCGGATCGATGCCACGGTGGGTATGCCGGCCACGATACCGGGCGTGCCCGCCGCCACCAGGCCGAACTCGTCCGCATAAACGGGCTGCACCACGTATTCCCCCAGAGCGTGCGCCTGCCGCAACAGTTCGCCGCTGTCCGCCGCGCAGGCCGGATCGCCGGCGAAACGCAGTTCGGCAAAGGTCAGTTTCTGCAGCGGCGCATGGTGCAGCCGCGGCGTGCGCCACAGCAGCGATCCTTCGGAC
Source organism: Pseudoduganella sp. (assembly GCA_036386715.1). Taxonomy (GTDB): domain Bacteria; phylum Pseudomonadota; class Gammaproteobacteria; order Burkholderiales; family Burkholderiaceae_D; genus Rugamonas. The sequence continues at coordinate 4,177 of DASVVD010000969.1, read as the reverse complement.
AGCGTGCCCACCCCGCGCGGCACGATACCGCGCAGGAGGAAGGCATCGATCAGCGCTTCCCGGTAAGCCCACGGATCATCGGGCACCAGGTCGCGGTCGGCCGTGATCAGCGCGCGCAGGAATTCGCCAAACCGGATGTCGACCGGCGGGCAGTAATCGATCGCGCGGATCAGCAGCGCCTGGAACTGGCTGGCCAGCCGGCTGGCCTTGTGGGCCAGTACGTCGGCCAGCTCGGCGGGCATCTCGCCCGCCGGCAGCACGCCCGAGCCACCGGTGGCCAGCCGCAGGTAGCGTGCGGTCTTGCGGCGGAACACCACGACGAATGCCTCGAATACCGCCGCCACCAGTACCGAACCCAGTTCGTGCGGCTCGAGGGTGGCGTCGTAGCGGCGCGGCGCGCCGCTATCGACGGCAGCGCGCAGCGCGCTGCCGCGCCCGTCCGCATGGCCCAGCTGCCGGGCCAGTTCGAACAAGCCCGTTGCAGCGCCCGGATCGCCGCGCGCCCTGGCGATCGCGCCGCGCACCAGCTCGCGGTAGCTGAGCCGCTGGAAAATCGCGATCAGGTCGGCGAACGCTTCGTGGAAGGCCGCCACGTCCGGCCCGCTGGGCACACTGAAGTTGCTGCGCAGGCCATCCAGGATCGCATGCGTGAGCTCGTGCGCGATCACGTCGTGCGACAGGCAGCTGAACACATACTCGCCCGGCAGCATGCGGATCGCGTGGCCGGTCTCGGCGGCCCTGTCGTAGCCGAAGCACAGGGTGCCGGCTTGCCGGTTGTAATAGGCGTTGACGCCCTGGAATGCATGCGGGCGCAGGATCAGCCGGCCAGGATCATGCTCGCGCTCGAAACCCCAGGCGATATCGCGGCCCAGCGCCTGGCGGAACGCCGCATACACATTGCAGCATACGGCATACACCATCTGCTGGTGAAAGCGCGGATCCGCCGGCGACGGATCGTAACCGCCTGACAGCAGCGCGTAGGTCGCGTCCAGGTCGACGCGTTCGTAGCACTCGCCCGTGCAGGCGTCGTGATGGTCCACCGTGAACAGGCGCCCCTCGGGGCCCGGCTGCAGCCGCTCGTACGGCACGTTGACCGCCGTGGTGGCCCCTTCCAGGCGCGACGCGGTCGGGTCCGACGTGTAGATCCGCAGCGGCCGGTACAGCGGCAGTTCACGTTCCGGCGCCGCGGCCCGGCGCACCTGCCGCGTGACCCCGGCACCGATCGCATACACGGCGCCCGGCAGCGCGGCCGACGGCGCCGCTGCCGCCGCAGACTCGCCTTCGCGGCTCTGCGCCGCCGCCGTGACGGGCGCCGGCGTCGATACGCCCTGCTCCATCAGGCGTAAGCCGGGCGTGACCAGGACGCCAACGTGCCGCGTTTACCGGGTTCGCCGTCGCCGGACGGCATGGCGGCGCCAGCCGGATCGAGCAACGGTAGCTGTTCCGCGGCAGCCGCCGCATACAGCTTGGCGTGCTGCGCAGGCCGCGCACCGAATGCCCGCGTGACGCATTCCGCGAACGCGGCATTGCTCATGCCATTCACGCCGGCACCGAGCACGCCCAGGGCGTGCCGGGTGAAATCGCCATGGCCATTGTTTTCCAGCGCCACCTCGCTCGACAGGCACGCTGAAAACACCACCTCGCTCATCGGCTGGGCCGATGCCGGACCTGTTGCGCGCATTGTCGTCGAACCCGCGCCGATGCCTGCGGCGCTGCGCCGCCGCGTGTAGCGCGCCACCAGCTGGCTGTCGGCCTGGACGAAGCGCGCCCGCTTGCCGGGCGTGGCCAGCGTGCCCGGCGCCGCGCCGAGCGCCATCCGCGTGATCGTGCCGGAGTGGCAGCAATCAAAGAAACAGGTCAGGTTCACGCCTTGCGGCACGGCCGAGAAGATGGCACGCAGGTCGTCGTCGATCAGCAGTTCGCCGGTGGCGAAATCGTATGGGCACATCGCTTCATCCTGGCCGGCCGTGTCCTGCGACAGTTCGTCACCGTCCAGGTCCGGCACCTGCGTGCCATGGCCGGCATACTGGAATACCAGCACGTCGCCCTGGCGGCTGCCGGCAACCAGGCCGCGCAGCGCATCGACGATGGCCGCGCGCGTGGCCTGTTCATTGAGCAGCAGCGACGGCCGGAAGCCCAGCCGGCCCAGCGCCGCGCTCCATGCCTGCGCATCGTTCACGCAGCCGCCCAGCGGCGCCGTCGGGTAGGTGTCGATGCCCACGCACAGCGCCACCCGGCGGCCGGCGCCGCCCGCCACCGTGGGCCGGTTCGAGCCCGGCGCAGGCTGCATCGCCGCCTGGTAGTTCGTCGCGCCGTCAGTCAGGGCGCCATGCTGCGAGTGCGGGGGCGCCACTGCGGGTGCATATTCCTCCATCCACTCAGGCAGCGCCGCCGGCTCCCACAGCGCCGTGCCGCGCGCGCTGGCTGGCGGTGCATATTCCTCGATCCGGTCGGCGTCCTGCTTGCCCAGCACGCGACGGGCCACGCTGCCCAGCGTGGCCGGATCGTCGTCGAAACCGCCATGTTCGGTGGACTGGCTGGCGCTGCGGCCCTGTCCGGCCGCCGTGACCGACCAGACGATACTCGCCGGTGCAGCGCCAGTGCCGGTGCCGGTGCCGAACAGCGTGCGCAATGCGGGATCGGCGCGCACGCTGCGCTCCAGGCCAAGGATCGGTTCGTCGCGCTCGGGCTCCAGCACCTTGTGCACCAGGTACAGCAGCGACTTGCGATACACGTGCGCGCAATGGTCGTTTTTCTCGAAGGTATCCTGCATCGTGTACATCGTCAGCGCCGCGATGCCGGCGCCGACATGGCCGGCGAGCTGCTGGTGGAACACGTCGGTGCGCACGGCCGGCGCCAGCAGGTGCATGCTCTGGAAGCGCGGCACGCCCGCAGCCAGGGCGCAAGGCACGAAATAGGCATGGAAGATCGCGCCGGCGCTGTGCCCGGCCGCGTGCACCTCGACGTCGCCGCTGTGCGCCTGGCAGAAGCGGGCCAGCTTTTGCGCCACATAGAACGCGCCGCCCGGCCGCCCGTTCGGCGCCGCCGGGTCGCCGCCCAGCACGTTCTGCTGCGAGGCACGCTGTGCACTCGCCTTCATCGCGCCCCATATCTGCATGGCGCCGGCCTGCCGCACGAATGCCTCGACCAGCGGATCGCCGACATGGTCGGAAAAGAAGTTGCGCGCCACCGGCGCCGCCCGCCGCCTGGCCGCTTCCAGCATCTGCCCCAGTACTTCGCCGAGCCCGGTCTCCCAGATGAAATAGATCGGGTAGATACCGTTGCCGCGCCACCAGCCGAGATGCTGCTGCGCGCTGCGTAGCGCCGCCTCTTCCGATGTCAGGCCGCCATGCGCGTACATCATCAGCTGTAACTTGCGCCCCTCGCCCCTGGCCTGGACCAGTGCCTGCTCCAGGTGCTCGAACATCGCGTCGACGTCCATCGCCGACGTGGTCCAGTCGCCGCTCGCGGAGAATTCGCCCTGGCGCAGGTTGACCACATGCGGACGCAGCGCCTGCAGCTCGCCTGGGGTGAAGCCGCGCTGCCCGGTATCGCGCGCAGCGCTGCCGTCGCCACCGGCGCCGTGATGCCGGTTGGCGTGCACGCACGGTTCGGCATCGGCCGGCTCGAGGGCGCGGCCGGTCGGCCGCAGCAGATCCTCGGACGCTTCCAGCACCGCCTGGAACGACGCGGCCTCCGCCGGGCTGAGCGCACGATCGGCCGGGGCGACATCGCGCGGCGCGGCAATGGTCTTGTGCAGCTCGGTCTGCAACTCAGCCACTTCCTGCAATACGGCGTGATAATCGATGCTGGTGCCCGGGCAGCTCTTGCTGGACATCATGTTATGGAATTGCAGCGTGCCGGCCGGCAAGCCGAAGCGCATTTGCACCCGAGCAATCACGTCGAGCGCCGTTTTTTTCTGTTCGCCGTCGAATGCATCACGGCCGCGGTCGAAATCGCCGATCATCTCGAACATGAACGGGCCGGCATCGCGATTGCCGTTGTGGCCGGCCGCGCTGGCGGGCGGCATGTTCCAGTTGCGGCCCAGCCAGATCGAGCCATCCGGCGCGATCGAGATGTGCTGGGCGATGTCCGACCAGCCATTGACTTGCGTATGGTGCCGCCACATCCCCACGATCGTTTCGTGGCCCCGGTACATCGCCCGGTCCGGCCGCCA
>DASVVD010000968.1:0-7730 GCA_036386715.1 Pseudoduganella sp. | reverse complement strand
CCATCACCAGGTGGCGGATGCCGGCGCAGAAGTGGTGCATGTAGCCCCATACCATGGCCAGGATCACCAGGCGCGAGAGCGGATGCGAGGCGATGCCCTGGAAGTGCGCGAAGGAGATCTCCGAGCGGATGCTTTCCTGCAGCAGGTACAGGATGAACGGCAGCAGCAGGAACAGCAGGAAGCCGCTGATGCGGTGCATGATCGATACGATCGCCGACAATGGTTGACGGTAATCCTTCAACTGCATCACGTTGATGTTGCGGTACTCTCGTCGTGTTTTTGTCTGGGTGCCTTCGACAGCCATGGGAGCCTCTTTTCACTTTCGTTTTTTTATGCCGGGCGGAATGCGCCAGGTTGCAAGGCACGGATTATCGCGGTGTTGCGCTATACTGTCCAATATATGAAACATGTGAATCCAAGAGCTTTTTCATATACCGTGCAGCAGTTCTCAAATACTGCTCACAGGCATGAGCAAATGCTGATTGCAAAATTCATATGATTTTCGTTCCCTGACTTACATCGGATGTCTTTTCATCTGATGACTTTCATCTGATGACGTTCATCTGATGCGCCACCAACACAGCAAGGCAGGAAACCAATGGATCTACGACGCCTGCGCTACTTCGTCGCCGTGGCGGAAGAGGGCAATGTCACCCGGGCGGCAGAACGGCTCGGCATCGGCCAGCCGCCGCTGAGCCAGCAGATACTCACGCTCGAGCGGGAGCTCGAGGTGCAGGTGTTCTACCGCACGGGTCACGGCGTGTCGCTCACCGAAGCCGGCAAGGCACTGCTGGTCGATGCTCGGCGGCTGCTGAACGATGCGCAGCAGGCCGTGTTGAACGCGCAACGCGCCGGGCGGGGCGAGACCGGGCAACTGCACCTCGGGCTGACCGCCTCCGCGGCATTCCACCCGATCGTGCGCTCGCTGATCCGCGGATTCCGCGGCACCTATCCCGGCGTGGCGCTGACGCTGACCGAAGGCACCACCACGCAACTGCTTGCCTTGCTAGAAGAGGGGCGGCTGGACCTGGCACTGCTGCGCCCCGGCACGCACTCGTTCGCCGGCATCGCGCTTTACCAGATCGCCAGCGAGCCGATGAAGGTGGTGCTGCCGGTAGGCCACCCGCTGGCCAGGAGCCGGCGCATTCCGCTGACGGCGCTTGCCGGCGAATCGTTCGTGCTGATTCCGCGCGAGGACAGTCCGATGCTGCACGACGAGATCCTGAACGCGTGCCGGCAAGCCGGATTCGAACCGCTGCCGGGTCAGCAGGCACCGCAGCTTTCCTCGGTCGTCAACCTGGTGTCCGCCGAGTTCGGAGTCTCGATCGTGCCGGCCTCGGTCAGCCAGATCCGCGCCGAAGGCGTGGTGTATGTGGATATCGCCGATGCTCAGGTCGTCACCAACCTGGCGCTGGCATCGCGCGATGCCGGACAGTCGGCCAAGGTCAGGAATTTCCTGGCCGTGGCCGCTGGGGCGCGCTCCGCCGCCTCGGGCGGCAAGGCGCCGGCGGGAACGCGGCGGCGCAAGGCGGCAGAAGGCATGAGGGGGTGATGAGGGCGAAACCGGGCGGCGCGCGGGTTACTCTTTCCCTGGCGCGCAACGCGTGGGTGCCGGCGGCGGCGAGGGCGCCATCACATGGTCGCCGTCCAGGTCCACGCGCTGGTTGACGATTTCCAGCCTGCCGCCGGCATCGCGCACTTCGTACAGCTTGCCGCGGGCGTTCTTGAATGGCCGGTGCACCACCAGCATGCGCTTGCCATCGAACGTGTCGAACAGCATGCCGTGGCCGGAATCGCGGCGCACGATCGGCTCGAGCTGCTCCCACGGCCCGGCCAGTTCGCCGGAGGCGGAACGCGCCACCGACTGCACGTAGCCGTTGCGGTCGTAGCTCGACCACAGCATCAGCAGGCTGCCGTCCTTCGACGGGTACAGCTGCGGACCGTCGGTGACGAACACATCGGTCTTGGCTGCCTTGCCGTCCGGCGCCACCGGGCGCTGCCCGTTCGACCAGGGCGCGCTGGAAGCCTTGAAAAGCAATTGCGGCGGCCCCGCCGGCTTGAGGTCCTGCGTCAGCGGCAGCGCCTCGATGGTGCCGTCGCCAGCCTGGATCCACTCGTGGGCATACACGTAGGAAGGCTTGCCGGCGCGGTCCACGTACAGCGTGCCGTCCAGCGTCATCAGGTTCGCGGGCGCGACCGGCTCGCCGCCGTTCGCCACGGTGAACGGCCCTTCGGGGCGGTCGGCCACCGCCATCACCGTGCCGCGCCGGTACGCCGGCCAGCCGGAAGCGGAAGGCGCCTCGATCGCGGCAGCCTCGTTGTGCAGCGTGGTGAACAGATAATATTTGCCGCGCCAGGCATGCACTTCCGGCGCCCACGCGCCACCCTTCGCCCAACTCCCGACAGGCAGCTTGAACACCACGATTGGCGCCGACCATGTCTTCAGGTCGCGGCTCCGGTAAGCCATGATGCCGGTGCCGCATTCGCCGCTCATCGACGGCTCGTTCGACGTGTACAGGTAATAGGTGCGGCTGGCCGCGTCGGCGACCACGAACGGGTCGTGCAGCGGCATGTCGGGCATGGCCAGGTGTTGCGCCGGCGCGGCACCGGCGCGCGGCGCCAGCGAGGCGCACAGCACTGCCAGCGCGAGAGCGCATCGATGCATATTGTCTCCTTGTGTATTTGACGGTCGAGTGTAGCCGACCGTACCGGCACCGCAAAGATGCGGCCGGATCAATCGGCTGAGCGGTTTTGTTGCGTTGCCGCCGCATTGTTGTCTGCCGGGGGCAAAAAATGCGTGGACAAAACCGTACGTTTCGCCGAAGTGGGTACCGGTAGTCGCTATCATTGCCGTACGGATACATACCTCGCGGCCGTTCCGCCGCCACTTACACAAATGACCATGACCCACGGCTACCCACGGAGCGCCGCCGCGTTCCTGCCTGCGCTTTGCCTCGCCATGTGCGCCGGCACCGCGCAGTCTTCCGAGAATGACGAATCCACCACTGCGGCGCAGTCTCCGCAATGGACGGCCAATGCCGGCGTCGTGTCGCAATATGTCTCGCGTGGCATCCGCCAGACGTGGGGCAAGCCCGCCGCGCAGGCGGGGATCGATGTCGCCCTGCCGGGCGGCTGGTCCGCCGGCACCTGGGTGTCGACGGTCAGCGACCGCTTCATGGAGAAGGGCCGGGTCGAGTGGGACCTGTATGGCGGCTACACGGGCAGCCTTGGCGCCATCGGCTACAGCCTGAGCGCCTATTTCTACAGGTATCCGGGCGCGCGGATCAGCGCCACCGGCGACCGCTTCGACTATGCCGAACTGGTACCGGGGCTGACTTACCGGAGCGCCTACGTGAAGTATTACCGCACCGTGAGCAGCAGGTTTTTCGGCATTCCGGATGCGCGCGGCACCGGCTACCTGGACGTGGGCGCCAACCCGGACCTCGGCAACGGCTGGACACTGAACCTGCACGCCGGCGATGGCCGCGTGGCCGGCGCCGGCAACGACATCTGGAACTGGCGCGACGCCAGGGCCGGCGTGACGAAAGATCTCGGCGGCGGCTGGAGCGCATCCGTCGCGGTAACCCGCGCATGGGGCAGGACCGCTGCCTACAAGGCCTACACGACCGGCATTCCGGATGCCGCCGGCAACCTGCGCCTCGCCGACGTGGCAAGGGCCACCGCCATTATCGGCGTGAACCGTATTTTCTGATGGAGAGCAGCATGGCAGCACCACGCAATACGTTCCTGAACCGGCTGTCGCTGAACGCCCGCATCGGCATTGCCGCAACAAGCCTGGTGATCCTGAGCCTGGCACTGGTCGCCGCCGTCACCGGCACGTACAACCGCGACAGCGCGGAGGCAGCGGCCATGCGGCTCGCACAGAGTTCCGCCGAGGCCGCCGCCGCCACGCTCGCGGGCCGTATCGAAACCAATTTCGCCGCCGCGGCGACACTGGCCGGCACGGTCGGCGCCTCGCTGGCCAGCGGCCACAATCTTTCCCGTGACCAGGTGGACGATGCCGTGCAAGCCGTCTTGCGCGGGTCGCAGGACCTGATGGGCACTTCCGTGACGATGGAGCCGAACGCGCTCGACGGCAAGGATGCCGAGTTCGCAGGGCAGAAGCCGCGCTTCGACGCCACCGGCCGCTACATGCCGTACTACACGCGCCAGGCCGATGGCACGATCCATGTCGAACCGATCACCTTCAGCGACAAGCCCGGCGCCAACGACTGGTACGACATTCCCCGCAAGACCGGCAAGCGCTCTTTCACCGAGCCGGTGGCTTATCCGGTCAACGGCAAGGATGTGCTGATGGCGTCGCTGATGGTGCCGGTCATCGTGGCCGGTGAAGTCAAGGGCGTGGTCAGCGGCGACTTCCTGCTGACCAGGCTGGGCGAGATCCTGGCCGGCCTGAAGACGGTCGACGAGGGCATGCTGGCACTGGTGTCGAACGAAGGACTCTATGCCAGCCACCCGGATGCCGCCCGCAACAACAAGAAGGCGGACGACATGCCGCCTGCGGCGCTGGCGGCGGTGCGCGCCGGTCAGCCGTTCCGCTATGAAGCCGGCGGCGTCGTCAACCTGGTGCAGCCCCTGCTGCTCGAAGGCGGCGTGGCCCCGTGGGCGGTACGCCTGTCGTTCCCGAAACGCGTGGCCACCGCGCCGGCCCGCGAGTCGCTGATGTACACGGTGGTGGCATCGCTCGTGTGCGCGGCGATCGCGGCATTCGTGATGCTGCTGACGCTGCGCCGGCTGACCCGCCCGCTGCGCGAACTGGCCGGCACGATGACCCAGCTGGCCGGCGGCAATGCCGACCTGACAAAGCGGCTCGCGGTGAACGGCAGCGACGAGCTGGCCGTCATCGGCAACGGCTTCAACACGTTCGTTGCCAAGATCGAAGGGGTGCTGGCGCGCGTGCGCGACAGTTCCGCCAGCGTCGCCACGGCCAGCGCCGAGATCAGCCTGGGCAATTCCGACCTGTCGGCCCGCACCGAGCAGCAGGCCAGTGCGCTGGAAGAAACCGCCGCCTCGATGGAGGAGCTGACCAGCACCGTGCGCCAGAACTCCGACAATGCCGCGCAGGCGCGGCAGCTGGCCGCCAACGCCTCCGGCGTGGCGACGCGCGGCGGCGCGGTGGTGGCCGAGGTGGTTGAAACGATGGCTGCGATCAACGCGTCGTCGGGCAGGGTGGTGGACATCATCGGCGTCATCGACGGCATCGCGTTCCAGACCAATATCCTCGCGCTGAACGCGGCCGTGGAGGCGGCGCGCGCCGGCGAGCAGGGCCGCGGTTTCGCCGTGGTGGCGAGCGAGGTGCGCAACCTGGCCCAGCGCAGCGCCAGCGCGGCGAAGGAAATCAAGGCGCTGATCGGCGCATCCGTGGCCCAGGTGGAGCGCGGCAGCACGCTGGTGCAGGGCGCCGGCGCCACGATGGAAGAACTGGTGACGAGCGTGCGCGGCGTGGCCGACATCATTGCCGAGATCGCGGCCGCCAGCGTGGAGCAGAGCGGCGGCATCGGCCAGGTCACGCAGGCGGTCGGCCAGATGGATGGCGTGACGCAGCAGAACGCCGCGCTCGTCGAGGAAGCCGCGGCGGCGGCGGAAAGCCTGCAGCAGCAGGCCGCCATGCTGGTCGCGCTGGTCGGCGAATTCCGCATTGGCGAGGGCACGGCTGCCGTCGCCGGATAACGCTGCTGCGGCTTCTCAGAAGAAGTAACGCAGCGCCGCTTCGACCTGCGTGCGCGGCACGGTCGATACCAGCAGCCCTGCGGCGGTGCCGTAGGCGATATCGCTTGCGAACCTGTGCGGCTGCAGCGTGGCGGCAAGCGATCCCTGAACCGTGCCGTAGTCGTAGCTTGCCTTCACGGTGTAGCGCACGAACGTCGGCATGGTGCGCCGCGCCAGCGGGGTGCCCGCGTAATACGGATTGCGGGCGGTCACGTAGACGTCGCCGTTCAGTGTCAGTCGGCCGGGACCCATCGCATCGCGGTACTGCGCGCCAGCCTTCCACGTGTGCGCCGGCACGGACAACAGGGCACCCGTGCCCGGCGCCGGGTTCTCGAGCCGGGCGCGCAGGATGCGGCCATAGCTCAGCCAGGCGCTGAAGGCGGGGCCCGGCTGGTACCGCAGGTCGATTTCAACACCCCGCCGGGCGGTCCGGCCCGAGGGCAGGAACACATCCGGCGCGGTGTTGACGATTTCGTCGTCGTTGCTGATGTGATAGACGGCGGCCGCCGCGTTCCAGTCCGCGGCGGGCCTGGCGTTGACGCCGAGGTCGTGCGAGCGCACCTTGCTCGGCGCGATGCCGCCATTGATCCTGCCGCCCGGCGCGCCGAGCGGGCCCGGACTGCCGCTTGCGCTGATCTGTTCCGCGGCGGGTGAACGGAAGCCCTGCGCGACATTGGCGAACAGTTCGACATGCGGCATCGCGTTCCAGATGGCACCGTACTTGGGCGTGAAGACCGAACCGCGATAGCCGGCCGAGGCGGCCGGCAGCTTGCGGTTCACCAGGTCGTAGTCGAAGCGGTCGTACCGTGCGCCCGTATGCAGCTTCAATGCCGGCGCCACGCGGTACTGGCCCTGCACGAACACGCCCCAGGTCACCAGGTCGAGGGCCTGGTTGTTGATATAGTTGGAGGTCGGCTGGCGCGCCTGGTACTGGCGGCGCAGCGCATCGCCCCGGTCGACCCGCGTGTCGGCGCCGGCCGTCAGCACCGCAGCGTCGCCGAAAGTCCAGGTATTGCCGGCGCGGGCCCCATGGATATGCCGGTCGTCATGGCCCAGGGTGTGCTGCGTGGTGCCGGTGGCGATCGCCCGGCTGCGCTTGAAATCCTCCGCATAGGCGGTGGCGAACCAGCCGGCATCGCCGGTAGCCCGGCGGTCGAACACCAGCGTCCTGCGCTGGGCGTCGCCGAAGCCCGGCAAGCCGAACTGCGTGGCGTGCAGATCGAGCCCGGCTTCCATGGCCGGCAGCGACAGGTAGCCGGCGCCGGCATAGTCCGACCGGTAGTAGCTGGCGCGCAGGCTGTAGATGCCGTCGCCCTTCGTGGTGGACAGCTTCCAGAACAGGTTGGCCCGGTCGTTGCCGGCGCCGTGGCGGAACCCGTCCATCCGCGACCGGTCGGCAACCAGCAGCGAGCGCACCGCGCCGTATTCGCCGGACAGCGCCAGCGAGGCACGGCGCGTGCCGTAACTGCCCAGCGTGAGCGCGGCGCTCGACGGCGTGGCGCTGCCGCCTTCGCGCGTGGCGATGGCGATCGCGCCGGCGCGGTTCTGGTCGCCGTACAACGCCGAGACGGGGCCCTTGATGACGTCGACGGTATCGATCATGTCGGCCGTCATCCACTCCAGGAATGCCGGCCCGTGGCCGGCGCCGCCCTGGCTCGACGGTATGTTCTGCGGCACGCCGTCGATGCTGATCGCGGTATCGGCGCCATGCGTGCCCTGGGTGGCGAAGCCGCGCATCCGGAAGCCGTTGCCGGTATCGCCCTGGTCGATGTTGTTGGCCACCACGCCGGGCACGCGCTGGAAGATGTTGGAGATGTCGCGGCCGATGGCCAGCGTGGCGATATCGCCGGCCGTGATCGTGGTAACGGTGCCGGGCAACGCGCCCGCACCGGTGCCAGGTGCCAGGCGTTCGCCGCCGGCCTTGCTGCCCCGGATCTCGACGACCTGGCCGGCATCGGCTGGCGCGGGGGCCTCGTCGGCCCTGACATTGCCCCCCAGCG
>DASVVD010000967.1:0-3126 GCA_036386715.1 Pseudoduganella sp. | reverse complement strand
TCGACTGAAAGCTGGAGCTCTGCCAGCGCCTTGAACAACACTTGGAAATCCGCTGTGCCCATGCTGGCCTCCTGATATTCATGAAGTATCTCAACAGGAAGTCAGACAGTGTTGTGCCGTGGAAGTTCACATACTTTACGCGAACAGCGCTTTTTTTTTACGATACCGCTTACGGTCAATCCCGCAACGCACCGGCCGGCGGCAGCCGCAATGCGGCCAGCGCATGGCGTGCCGTGGCCAGCAGCGCCACCAGCGCGGCCAGCAGGGTAGCGCCGATCAGCGGCCACTGGCCCAGCGGCGCACGTTCGACGAAGCCGGACAGGTAGCGCTCGATCGCCAGCCAGGCCAGCGGCAGTCCCAGCAGCGCACCGGCTGCCAGCAGCGCGGCGAACTCGCGGCCCAGCAGCCCGGCGATCGCACCCCGGCTGGCGCCATACAGCTTGCGCAGCACGATCTGGCGGCGGTTGCGCTGCACGCTGTAGGCGGCCAGCACGTAGATGCCGAAGGCGGCCAGCGCCCCGGCCAGCACGCTGGCCGTGCCCAGCATGCTGGCCAGCCGGGCGTCTTCCCGGTAGGTTGCCGCGAACAGGCTGGTCGCGGTCTGCGCGGCCATGATCCGGTCCGGGAAATAGCGTTGCCACAGCGGTGCCAGCGCACGCTCCACCTCTTCCATGCTGGCCGCGGTGCGCAGCGTCAGTACGCCGTAGTTCGCCTGCAGCACGTAGACGATCGCTTCGGTGCGCTGGCGCAGGTCCTGGTGGCGGATATCCGGCGCGATGCCGACCACCGTGCCGTCTTCCGCGAACGGCGCCCGGCCGACCGCGGCGTGCGGGTTCGCGTAGCCCAGTACCGTCGCGGCGGCAGTATTGAGCACCAGCGCGTTGCCATCCGGTTTATCGGTACCGGGATCGAACAGGCGGCCGGACTGCGGCCGGATGCCGTACACCTTGAAGAACTCCGGCGATACCGGCTTGATCTCCAGCCGCAGGTCGCGACCGTCGCGGGTGCGGAAACCCCGCACGATCTTGATGCCGTCGCGGCCCACCGCTTCGGCCGACAGCGCCGCGCCGCCAGCCAGCGGCAAGCGCCGTACCGCCTCTGCGAACGCCAGCGCAGCGGGTGCCGCGGCGTCCTGCGGCAGGTCGATCGTGACCAGCTGTTGCGGATCGAAGCCGGGGTCGGCATGGCTGGCGAAGCGCGTTTGCCAGGCCACGGCGATCGCCATGCCCCCCAGCGCGATCGCGGTGGCGAACTGCAGCGCCGTCAGGCTGCGGCGCAGCCACAGGCCGCCGACCGTCTCGCTGTTGTCGCGGCCGGCCAGTGCCGCCGCCGGGCGCACGCGCAGTGCCACCAGCGCCGGCCAGCTGCCGGCCAGCATGCCGGTCAGCAGCGCGGCCAGCAGCGCCAGCGCAATGCGCACCGGGGCGAAGAAACCTTCCAGCGTGCGGTCGACCAGGCCGGCGAACGTGGGCAGCAGCAGCCATGCCAGCATCATGCCCAGTACCGCGGCCAGCATGGCCACCAGCACCGATTCGGCGAGGAACTGCGCCGCCATGCGCGGTGCGCTGGCGCCGAGCAGCTTGCGCAGGCCCGATTCGCGCTGGCGCTGCTGGGCGCGCACGGTGGCCAGGTTCACGTAGTTGGTGACCGCCAGCAGCAGGATCAGCAGCGCGACGCCGGCCAGGCCCAGAACGCTGGCGCGCTTGCCGTAACTGTCGCCGGCGCGGCTGGCCGCCAGGTCGGGATCGAAGTAGGCGTCCGGCAGCGCCAGCAGCTTCACTTCGGTACCGGGGCCCTGGATGGTCTTGCCCATGGCGCCGGCGCGCATGCGCTGTTCCATGGGCGAGGCGTCCATGGCCTTCTGCAGCAGTGCCTCCAGCATGGTCGCGCCGGCGGTGCCGGCCCCCGCCTTCAGCTTCAGGAAGATGCCGCCGCGGTTCCAGTCCGGCGTCAGCGTCCGCTCGGCCGCCGGGCGCGCGCGGCTGAGCGGCCCGGTCAGCGCTTCCCAGCGCGTGGTCGCGTTGGCGGGCAGGTCGGGCAGCACGGCCGCCACCCGCAGCGTTTCACCGTTCACCTGCACGGTGCGGTCCAGTATGCCGGTCGCGGTGCCGAACAGCCGGCGGGCGGTTTCCCGGGTGATGGCCAGCGCATCGGGCCGGCTCAGTGCCGCTGCCAGGTCGCCGGCCAGCGGCACGATGCCGAAAATACCGGCGAACGCCGGGTCGACGGCCAGCAGCGTGATGTCATGCAGGTGTTCGCCGGCCCGTACCGGTTCGCCCAGGCGCACGGCGATGCTGGCCTGGTCCACCATGCCGCTGTCCAGCGCCACCTGGCGCAACGGCAGCATCGAGCGGGGATCCCAGTCGGGCCGGGGGAACCAGTTGATGCGCTGTTTCAGCTGCACCACGCGTGCCGCGTCCGGCACGTGGCTGTCGTAGCTGAAACAGTAGCGCACGTAGCCGAGCAGCAGGAAGCAGGCGGCGCAGGCCAGCGCCAGGCCCGCCACCGTCACGAGCGAAAAGCCGGGCTCGCGCAGCAGCAGGCGCCAGCCGATACGAAAATCACGCAGTGTCATCATGTCCTTTCAGGTGCGCAGTACCGCGACCGGCGTGGCGCGCAGCGCGGCGATGGTGTGGCGGGCGGTAGCGATCAGCGCCACCAGCACGGCGATGGCGGCGGCAACCACCAGGGGCCAGCCGCCGATCGGCGCCTGCTCGACGAAGGCCGCCAGGTAGGCCCGGATCGCCAGCGCGGCCGGCGGCAGGCCGATCACCGCGCCCACGGCCAGCAGCACGGCGAATTCGCGCCCCAGCAGCCGCGCGATCGCGGCCCGGCCGGCACCATGCAGCTTGCGCAGCACGATCTCGCGGGCGCGGCGCTGCACGTTGTACGCCGACAGCACATAGATGCCGAAAGCCGACAGCAGGATCGCGACGAGGCTGGCCGCGCCCAGCAGCTGTGCCAGGCGCAGGTCGTCGGCGTAGTTGTCGGCGAAATGACTGGCGGCGGGTCGCACCAGCGGAATATCGTCGGGGAAGTACTTGCCGAACAGGCCGATGGCTTGCTGCTCGAGCACGCGCAGGTCGCCATCGGTACGGATCGTCAGCATGCTGGCGGCCAGCGAAT
>DASVVD010000966.1:0-4184 GCA_036386715.1 Pseudoduganella sp. | reverse complement strand
TGGCCATCCGGCGCCGACAGCAGCCGCAGTTCGGGCCGGAAGCTGATGATTTCCTGTACCAGCTTCAGGTTGGCCGGGTTGTCCTCCACATACAGCAGCGTGATGCTGCCGCGCACCGGTGCCGGCACGCCGGGTGGCGGCACCGGCACATGCACCGGCGGCACCGGCACCGGCTCGGTGGTCTTCAGCTCGATCCAGAACATGCTGCCCACGCCGGGGCTGCTGGTGACGCCGATCGTGCCGCCCATCAGTTCGACGAGCCGCTTGGTGACGACCAGGCCGATGCCCGAGCCTTCTTCCGCGCCGGCCTCCTGCCCCAGCCGGTTGAACGGCTGGAACAGCATGCGCACCTGCTCCGGGCGCAGGCCCATGCCGGTATCCTGCACGGAAAGGCGCAGCAGCCCCGGGCCGGACGGTGCGCAGTCGAGCACCACGGTGCCGCCTTCGCGGTTGTACTTGATCGCGTTGGACAGCAGGTTCAGCAGCACCTGCTTCAGGCGCGTGCGGTCGGCCGTCAGGTTCAATGTGCAGCGCTCCGGAAACAGCAGCCGGATGCCGCGCCCGGTGGCCAGCGGCGCCATCATGGCCTCGCATTCCTGCAGCATCTCCGGCAGCGCCACCGGCTCCATCGACAGCGCCACGGCGCCCGATTCGATCTTGGCCAGGTCGAGGATCTCGTTGATCAGCGTGAGCAGGTGCCGGCCCGACTTGAGGATGTGGTGGGCAAACTCCTTCTTTTGCACCAGCGTGGACGGCAGCCTGTCGGACGTGAGGATCTGTGCAAAGCCGAGGATGGCATTGAGTGGCGTGCGCAGCTCGTGGCTCATCGACGACAGGAAGGCCGACTTGGCCTGGTTGGCGCTCTTGGCTTCCTCCATCGCCATGCCAAGGTCGCGGTTGGCCATTTCCAGCTGCAGCGTGCGCTCGTGCACGCGCCCTTCCAGCTCCTGGTTCAGCCGCATCACTTCCTGCTGCGCTTCGCGGCGCCGTTCCGACTCGCGGGCGATCTCGCGGTTCGAGGTTTCCAGTTCGCGCTTGCGGGTCTCGATATCGGCCAGCATCTTGTTGAACGATCCGGCCAGCTCGGCCACTTCATCCTCGCCCAGGCGCTCGGCGCGGCGCGAGACGTCGCCGGTGGCGATCACCTCGCGCGCCACGTCCGCGATCGACAGGATCGGCCGCGTGATCACGTCGTTCAGGCGCCGGCTGACGAGCCAGGCGCACACCAGCGCCAGCAGGCCGGCCACGATGCCGATCAGGATGTAATCGAGGAAGCGCGCCAGCACTTCGTAGTCGGCGCGCAGGTAGACGGTGCCCAGCACCTCGTTGTTGTCGAGGATGCGCTTGAACAGGTACAGCTTGCCATCCTCGATACGGAACCCTTCCGGCCCCGGCGCGGGCGGCACGCCGCCCTCCTTGCCCGCCGCCGCATACTGGGCCACCAGCCGGCCCTGCGCGTTATAGATCGCCCCCGCATCGACTTTCGGGCGCAGCCGCAGCAGCGCGAGGTTCTCGTGGGCCAGCCGGTCGTCGTCGAACGTGAGCGCGGGGGCGGTCATGTGCCCGATCAGCTCGGCCTGCGTGGTCATGTCGTCGGTGATCGTCTGCTCGTAGATATGCAGGTCGTAGGCGACGATCGTGCTGATCGATACCAGCACGGCCGGCAGCATGACCAGCGCGATCACGCCGAGCAGCTTGTTGCGAAGCGAGCGCAGCCTGATCATGCGGCCGCTCCCTGCCGCATCCGCCAGGCCGCCGACAGCAGCCGCGCACTGATGCGCAGCCGCGCCGCCTCGGCAGCCTTCAGCGACACTTCGAAACGGACCCGTTCGTCGGCCAGCAGGAAATTGATCACGCTGCCCATTCCATGCACGTGTTCGCTGTCCGATACCGTGAGGATCGGCCGCTCGCGGCAGCCATCGAGCAGGCCCTGCGCTGCTGCCCTGTCCTGCGCACCAGTGAATGCGATGTGCGGCGTGCGTCCGCCGCCTGTCGTGTCGGCCTTCCTCAGTTTCACCACCTGCAGCGCGCGGCCGTTGACGGTGCGCCCGGTTACCGTGCGTTCCAGCGGCATGGCCAGCTCGTCCGCCTCATGCAGGCCGATCACGAGCGGGCTGTCGGCACGCACGAACGCGCTCTCCGGCCATTCGACGAAGCCGCCGAACCGGTACAGGAACGCCGCCTTGACCTGGCGCTCGAGTTCGCCGCCCGCCTGCGCCGGAGCAATCCCCGTAGCAAGTGCGGCGGCCAGCCATTGCCTTCGGGTGAGCTTTCCAGGTTCCACGTTGCCGGGCTCGTATTGGTTGATTGATCCTATTCTATCGTCCAGCTTCGGGCAGCGCCGCTAATTTGACAACGCCATGCCGGCCGCCACCCGAGCCGGCGATGCGGGCCCGACAATTTTTTGCCGCGCGCGTGGCCAGCGGCCGACACCGCGCGCTAGAATGGATCCGGACCTTTTTGTGACAGGAGCTACAAGTGAGTACGGACATCAACGAACTGGCCGCCCAGGTGGGCCGTGTTTTGCAAGAAAAAGAATTGCTTCTGGTCACGGCCGAATCGTGTACCGGCGGCGGCGTGTCGCAGGCGATCACCGAGATTGCAGGCTCGACCGGCTGGTTCGACTGCGGCTTTGTCTGCTACTCGAATGCCTCGAAGACGGAGCTGCTGGAAGTGCCGGCCGCGCTCATCGCGCAAATGGGCAGCGTCAGCGAGGAAGTCGCGGCCGCCATGGCCCAGGGCGCGCTGGCCAACAGCAATGCGCACCTGGCCGTCTCCACCACCGGCATCGCCGGCCCCACCGGCGCGGTGCCGGGCAAGCCGGTGGGCACCGTCTGTTTCGGCTGGGCCAACGGCGATACGGTGCATACCGAACGCCTGGTATTCTCCGGCGACCGCCGTGCGGTGCGCGAGCAGACTGTCATCCATGCATTGCAGGGCTTGCTGCGTTTCGTGAACTGACGCGCCTCGGGCACCGCACTTTGTAGACCGCCATGCACCGGCGGCTGCCGGTGCCCTCCCTGCCCCGTTGTGCCGGCTCCCTGGCGCCGGTTTTTCCCGCGCCCGCATGACCGGGCCGGCGCCGCCTCCCACCTGCCACCTGCCTGCTGCCACCTGCGTCGCCCCCTGTGCGCACCTTCGCGCCCCTTCGCGCAGGTTGCACGATGACGCTCATGCGACTAAGATGTGAACATCTATTCAAATGTTATCGATGAGATGAATCCCTCCATTCACGAGGAATCGGTCGCCCAGCTGGCCGACCTGTTCCACCTGCTGGGCGATCCGACGCGCCTGCGCATCGTGCTGGCCTGCGTGGCGGTGCCGATCGCCGTCAACGAGATCGCCGCCACGCTGGACCTGTCCAGCTCGCTGGTCAGCCACCACCTGCGCCTGCTGCGCGCGGCCCGCATCGTCAAGGCCGAGCGGCAAGGCAAGCAGGTGTTTTATTCCACCGCCGATGCACACATCAGCGGCGTCCTGCGCGACATGCTCGAGCATATCGCCGAACCCACCACCGGAAACGACGTATGAGCGGCCACCATCACCACCATGACCACGGTCACCACCACCACGGCGACCCGGCCGACCATGGCCGCGCATTCGCCATCGCGATCACGCTGAACGCCATCTTCGTCGCGGTCGAATTCGGCTATGGCTTCGTGGCCAATTCCACGGCGCTGATGGCCGATGCGGGCCACAACCTTTCCGACGTGCTGGGCCTGATGCTGGCCTGGGGCGCCGCGATCCTGGCCAAGCGCGAACCGTCGCGCCGCTTCACCTACGGCCTGCGCGGCAGCTCGATGCTGGCCGCGCTGTTCAACGGCATGCTGCTGATGGCCGCCTGCGGCGCGATCGCCTGGGAAGCCGTGCTGCAGCTGCTCCACCCGGTGGCCGTGCACGGGCCCACGGTATCGGTGGTGGCCGGCATCGGCATCCTCGTCAACGGCATCTCGGCCCTGCTGTTCATGAAGGGCAGCAAGGACGACATCAACATTCGCGGCGCCTACCTGCACCTGGCGGCCGATGCCGCGATCTCGCTCGGCGTGCTGCTTTCCGGCCTGGCGGTGATGTACACCGGCTGGCAGTGGCTCGATCCGGTGGTCAGCCTGGGCATCGTGGTGATGATCGTGGCCGGCACCTGGTCGCTTTTGAAAGAATCGCTGCGGATGATGCTGGCGGCCGTG
>DASVVD010000965.1:0-4194 GCA_036386715.1 Pseudoduganella sp. | reverse complement strand
GAGCGCATGGAGCGCCAGCACGAGATGATGCAGGAACGCGCCGAGGCGCGCCAGGAAATGGAAAGCCGCCGACAGGCCGCTGCCCAGCAGCGGATGTCCATCCAGCAACAGGCGCCGGCACCGGTACCCCAGCGGCCGGAGCCGGTTGCCCAGCCGCGCCCGGCACCGATGGCCCAGCCGGCACCTGCCGCAGCGCCGTCGCAGCCGGCCGTGCAGGCCCGTGGCGGGCGGCCCGACCGGCCCGACCGCCCGGATCGTGACGGCGGCCGCGAGCGCTAACAGCGGAATATTCCACGGCTGGGTTGCTTTTTTGCGGCCCAGCCCGGAATTTTGTTCGTTCGTCCGCTTTTTCGCGCAGCCTGTCACAAACCGGTAGCAGGCGATCCCTACACTGGCTACAGTGAAGCAATGCCGGGAAAGCATGCACGACAGGCCCCGATGGTCCGCAGCAACGCAATCCCGTGACGGTACCGATGTCCCGACTATTCCGTGCGGTATTTCCTCAGCCCAGAATAGTTTTCCGGCCAGCCTCCAGGGCTGGCCTTTTTTTGGGCGCCGCCCCGGCGCCGGCCGGTTTGGCTAAAATAGCGGATTGCGTGGCGCCCGCACATCGCAGGCGCTGCTCGCTCATCCGTTCATCATCCGCACTTTACCCGTCCACGATTGGAATCAACATGGCTGAAATCCCTCCGAAAGAGTCCCTCATCGAATACCCGAGCGACTTTCCGATCAAGGTGATGGGTCCTTCGCACGACGCCTTCACCGTGACCATCGTCGAAGTCATCACGAAGCATGACCCGACTTTCCACGAAGGCAAGCTGGAAACCCGTCCTTCGTCCGGCGGCAAGTACACGGGCCTGACCGTGACCGTGCGCGCCACCAGCCGCGAACAGCTCGATGCGCTGTATTCCGAGCTGTCCGGCCATCCGATGGTCAAGATCGTCCTGTAATTGCAACAAAGTAACTGCCCGGTCTTTGAGCAAGGGCAAGGCACGCGGCGTATAATGGCAGGGCTTCGATTCACAGCCACCCCTGCAGCCTTGCCATGTC
Organism: Pseudoduganella sp.; assembly: GCA_036386715.1. Lineage (GTDB taxonomy): Bacteria > Pseudomonadota > Gammaproteobacteria > Burkholderiales > Burkholderiaceae_D > Rugamonas. The sequence goes on along the minus strand of DASVVD010000965.1, from coordinate 3,144 downwards.
CACGACCATGACGTCCTCGGCGTCCCCGGCGCAATCCCTGCCGGCGATCATTCGCCAGCTCGGCCGAGCCGACTATGAGCCCACGTTCGCCGCGATGCGCGAGTTCACGGACGCGCGCACGCCCGATACGCCCGACGAACTGTGGATCGTCGAGCACCCGCCTGTCTACACGCTGGGCCTGGGCGCCGACCGCGGCCACCTGCTGGGCGGCGCGGCGCAGATTCCCGTGGTGCAGACCGACCGTGGCGGCGAAGTGACGTTCCACGGTCCCGGCCAGGTGGTGATCTACCTGCTGATGGACCTGCGCCGCAACAAGCCGGGCGGCAAGCTGTATGCCCGGCAGTTCGTCCACCGCATCGAGGCCGCGATCATCGAGGTGCTGGCGTCGTATGACCTGGCCGGCGAGCGCGTCGAAGGCGCGCCGGGCATCTAAATCGCCGAAGGCCCGAAGCGCGGCGCGAAAATCGCCGCCCTCGGCTTGAAAGTACGGGGCAACGGCTGCACCTACCATGGTGTTTCGCTCAACGTGGCGATGGACCTGGCACCGTTCACCTGGATTAACCCCTGCGGCTATGCCGGCCTGGAAACCATCGACATGCGCTCGATGGGTGTCGAAGCGCCATTGGCCGAGGTGCAGCAGGCGCTGGCCGACGAACTGGTGCGCCAGCTCGACGTTGCCGGGCCCTTTGCGGCGCCCGTCGCGCCATCCGATCTCTCCGCCGCCTGACCGCGCATTTGTCCCGATTCCAACAGAGAACCCTATGACCACCGAAACCACGACAGTCAATGCCAACGCAGCCGCTTACAACCCGAGCGAAAAGCAGAAGGGCGCCAACAAGACGTCGCGCATTCCGATCAAGATCGTGCCGATCGAACAGGTCGAGCGCCTGAAGAAGCCGGAGTGGATCCGCGTGAAGGCGGCATCGGCCTCCAGCCGCTTCTACGAGATCAAGGATATCCTGCGTGAAAACAAGCTGGTGACGGTGTGCGAGGAAGCCTCCTGCCCGAACATCGGCGAATGCTTCGGCAAGGGTACGGCCACGTTCATGATCATGGGCGACAAGTGCACGCGCCGCTGCCCGTTCTGCGACGTGGGCCACGGTCGCCCGGACCCGCTGGACGTGGACGAGCCGGGCAACCTGGCCAACACCATCGCCAAGCTGCGCCTGTCCTACGTGGTGATCACCTCGGTGGACCGCGACGACCTGCGCGACGGCGGTGCCGGCCACTTCGTCGAGTGCATCACCAAGACCAAGGAACTGTCGCCCAAGACCCAGATCGAAGTGCTGGTGCCGGACTTCCGCGGCCGCCTGGAAAAGGCCCTGAACATCTTCGCCGACGGCCTGCCGGACGTGATGAACCACAACCTGGAAACGGTGCCCCGCCTGTACAAGGAAGCCCGCCCCGGCGCGGACTACCTGCATTCGCTGAAGCTGCTGAAGGACTTCAAGGCCATGTACCCGAACGTCAAGACCAAGTCCGGCCTGATGGTCGGCCTGGGCGAAACCGACGAGGAAATCCTGCAGGTGATGCGCGACATGCGCGAGCACGACATCGACATGCTGACGATCGGCCAGTACCTGGCGCCGTCGAACAGCCACCTGCCGGTGCGCCGCTACGTGCACCCGGACGTCTTCAAGATGTTCGAGGAAGAGGCCTACAAGATGGGCTTCGGCCACGCCGCCGTGGGCGCCATGGTGCGCAGTTCGTACCATGCCGACGTGCAGGCGCATAACCTGCTGGAAGCGGCTGGCTGATTGCGCCACGCCTGCTTCTTCCAACGGCGGCCGATTGGCCGCCGTTTTTATATCCGCTGATTGACCAACAGATCAGGCGTGAATGTTATTTCGCCCAGCTTTCCTGATCTCCACTTCACAGTCCACGCACCAGACAGGACTCGACAGCTATATTTCGCTGCCCTGTTACGCCGCGCTGGCGGCCTTGCGGCGGCGAGCAAGCAACGCTATCAGTCCCATGCCGCCCAGCAGCATGCCATAGGTGTCCGGCTCAGGAACTGGCGAGGGTCCAAAGGGCTGGAATGGCTCGTAGCCGATTTCCACGCGCGCATCCATGGCGTTGGCGATGATATTGCCTTCCAGATGGCCGGTGCCGATCAGTGTGGCCTTGTTTGCCAGCACGGTGCCATAGGCAAAGGTCGCCATATTGACGGTCGTGGCATCGGTCAGATTCCACAGTACCCGATCGCGCAGCGCTTGTAGTTGACCGTCTTGACCACCGCTGAAGGTGACCGTACCGCCGCCAGTCACATTGATGACGACGTTCGCGTCAGCCTTGATGCCTTGCAGGTACAAATTGTTCAGTTCACTGGAATGGATATTAAAAATTTGCAGGTCGGAGCTGTTATCGCCTGTCAGGTAGAGGCCGCCCCACTTGGCTTCCACGGTACCGTTGCCTGCTTCTTGACTCAGGTCGCTTGACAGCTTGTTCAACTGGACCTTGGCCGCGCTGAAATCGATGACATTGGCTTGCTTGTTGAGCACGTGGTAGGCAGACGAGGTATTGCTGCCGCCGTAGACGCCATAGCCGGCCTGTTTGGTGTATTCGGTGATCGGGCCGATCGTCGCATTTGTGTCAACATTGCTCGTGGGACCAGCGAAGATATCGCCGTTGATCAGTTTTACATCCTTGGCCACGACCAGGCTTGGGCCACTGATGCCATAGGCGCTACGATAGCCGACTGAGAGGCCACTGGTATCGAGCGAGCCGCCGACAGCCAGGCGGCCTTCCACGTCCACCACTTTGCTGACGTCGGCATAGAAGAATGCGCTATAACCGGCGGCAGCGCCCAGATCGATGGTGGTAATGGCAGCTTGGGCCGAACAGGTAAAAGCACTGGCCATCAGTACTGGCAACAGACGTTTGGCGAACATGGAAATCATCATGGTGTTGTTTTGGCATTACTCTTGAGTTAATCGGGCCGGTAGCACTTGCCGGGGGGCTGCAATGGCCGGGGAAACAGGGGATGGTGTATCTTAAATACAATTAATAGTTATTGTAAACAATAAAATGCACTAGATATGGGACTACCTGCATACCGCGTATAGCAGACTGGCTATGATGGGTGTGGCGCTGCATAAGCAGACCAAAGTGCTTTTACCTCAAGGCACCTGAAGAACCGGCGAC
>DASVVD010000964.1:0-6784 GCA_036386715.1 Pseudoduganella sp. | reverse complement strand
TGATGAAGTGCAGCGTGCGGGTGGCCAGGGCGCGCACAGTGAAGCGGCCCGGCAGGTTCAGTTTCGCCAGGTTGCTGCGGTAGGCCGCTTCCACGTCCACGCCCTTGGTCTTCAGCGAAGCCAGGTTGAAGTTCTGCAGGGTCACGAAGTTGTTGCCCGGGTTGTTGAGCACCAGCGCCGAGCAGATTTCCTGGTTGCCGGCCACGCACAGGTCCACTTCCTGCTGCGCGTTCAGCGACGAGATCACGTCGGTGACCTTGATGTCGAAGTAGTCGACCGACGCCGAGAAGCCCGGCGCCCACGATGGCTGCGACAGCACGATGCCGAACGAATTGTTGCGCGCCACTTCCGGCCGCAGGTTGGTGTTGCCCACGGTGCGCTGCTGCACGGAGATCGTGTTGCCCTGGTACTGCACCACGTTGTTGACGACCACCGGTGCCGCGAACAGCTCGGAGAGGTTGGGGGCCCGCACGTCCTTCGACGTGACCGCGCGCAGGCGCACGCCGTCGACCGGCGTTTGCCAGGTGGCGCCGGCCTTCCACGTGTTGACGCTGCCCGCCGTGCTGTATTTCATCGGGCGGTCGGCCAGGTTCAGGTTGATCTCGCCCCAGCTGTCCGATTTCAGCAGCGGCATGTTCAGTTCAATATAGGCTTCGCGCACGCTGTAGCTGCCGTCGCCGTTGTGGTAGTTGCCGGCGTACCAGTTGTTGCCGACAGCGCTGTTGAGCAGCGGGTCGGCCGGGTACAGCGCATTGTTCGGCGAATTGGCATCCACGCCGGCGCCATACGCGTCGCCGCGCACCTGGTACTTCTCGCGGCGGTATTCGGCGCCGAAGGCCATCAGCACCGGCCCCGCCCAGCCTTCGATCGCCTCGCCGTTCATGTTGAAGCTGGCCACGTCCTGGCTTTGCGTGGTGTGCTGGCGCGGGCCGTTCAGCGGCGCGATATAGGCCCAGGCACCTGGCGAAACCGGGTTGTCGCCGATGATGTTGAACGGCACGCAGCCGGCGGCCGCGGCTACGGCGTTGCGGCACACGATATTGCCGTTCGGCGTGCGCACCGCGTCGATGGCGGCGTTGTAGCGCGCGTTGAGCGTGATGTCATGCACGTTGATGACGGTGGTGTTCTCGCCGCGCGTCGCGTAGGTGTCGTACGACCATTCCTTGCCGAACAGCGGCACCTTGCCGTCCGCGCCGATCACGAAGCGGCGCTGGGTGCGGGTGGGGTGCACGTTGATGTTGGCCGGGAAGTTCGCATTGGCCGTGCCGTACTGGAAGCTGGTGATGTTGTTGGTGGCGCACGCGGCCTGGATCGACGCGGGCAGGAACGCGTTGTCGCAGCGGACCGTCAGGTTGGCGTTCTTGGCCGCGCCGGGGTTCGGCGAGAAGTGCGACTTGACCTGGGCCCAGTTCGCCGTGAAGTAGATTTCGTTGTCCGGATTCAGGTCCCACGACACACGGGTGTAGGCCACCTTGCGCTTCAGGTCCATCGCCAGGTTGGTGCCGGCGCCCACGCTGCCGGACAGGTCGCCGCCGATGCAGAACGGGTTCACGCAATTGGTTACGGCGCCCGTGCCGGTGGGCACGCCGCCGGAGCCGTACTGGAACTGGTACGGCACGCCGCCCGCGCCGAAGGCGGTGCCCTGCAGCGGGCCGTTCGTGATCAGGCCGTACTTCGCGTACTGGTATTGCTGCGCGTGATTGATGACCGTGTATTGCGGGCGGCCATCGGTGGTCTGTGCCAGCGGGCGGATCTGGTAGGCGGAATTCTGGAACCAGGTGCGGCCGTTCGGTCCCACTTCGCCGAAGCCGGGGGAATCGATGCCGTTTTCCTTCATGAATTCGCCGCTGACGGTGACATGCAGGCGATCGCCCAGGAAGCCCTTGCCGAACGCGGCCTGCAGCGTGCCGTGTTCGTCATCGTGGTACTTGGTCTGGCCGCCTTCGGCATTGAACTTGAAGCCGGTGAATTTCTTGTCGGTGATGAAGTTGACGGCGCCGCCGATGGCATCCGAGCCATACGAGGCGGAAGCGCCGCCGGTCACCACGTCCACGCGCTTGACCAGCAGTTGCGGGAACTGGCTCACGTCGGTCACGCCGGTGACGTTGGCGCCGACCACGCGCTGGCCGTCCAGCAGCGTCAGCGTGCGGATCGTGCCCAGGCCGCGCAGGCTCAGGGAGCTCAGGCCCTGGATGCCGCTGCTGGTGCTGTTGGTGCTGGTGGTGCGGCCCGTGCTGCCCTGCAGTGCCGGCAGTTCGGCCAGCGTGTTGAACAGGTTCGGCTTGGCGGCCCGTTCCAGGTCGGCGGTGGAAAGGCTGGTGGTCGGCGTGGGTTGCGTGAAGCCGCGTGCCGCAATGCGGGTGCCCGAGACCTGCACGACCTGGGTCGGCGCGCCCGAAGCCTCGGGGGCAGGGGACTGCGGCGCTGCGGCCGTTTCTTGTCCCGCAACTTGTGCAGGTTCCGCTGCAGGCACCGCTTCATTGGCGCCAGCGCTGCTGCCGGCGGTACTGCTGCCGCTGCTGTCGGTTGGCGTGGGTTGCGCCTGCTGGGCATAGCCCGGCACGGCCAGCAGCGCGCAGGCGCTGGCGACTGCCAGGTTGATCAGGGTTCGTTGGGTCGGGGTACGCATGCTTGTCTCCATTCTTCTGGTGATCGGCGCACTCGGCGGGTGCGGCCTTGTTGTAGCGGTTGTTGGTCGGTTCGTTCAGCCTTGCGCGACAATGCGTTGCACCAGCTCGTCGGGCGGCAGGGCGATGTCGAGGCGCAGCCCGCCTTCATCGTCCTGCAGCGCCTCGAGGTCGCGCAACTGGCTGTCCAGCAGCGCCGGCGGCATGTAGTGGTCGGTGCGCTTGCCGAGGCGTTCGGCGATCAGCTCGCGCGGGCCGTCGAGGTGCACGAAGCGCAGGCCGGGGTCGGCCTGCCGCAGCAGGTCGCGGTAGCGGCGCTTGAGCGCCGAGCACGACAGCACCAGTCCCGCATTCGCTGCGCGCGCCCGGCCGATTTCATCGGCCAGTGCCTGCAGCCAGCCGGCCCTGTCGTCGTCATCGAGCGGGAAGCCGGCGGACATCTTCTCGACATTCGCGGCCGGGTGGAACTTGTCGCCTTCGATGAACGCTGCGCCGAGTCGCCGGGCCAGCGCGGTGCCGACCGTGCTCTTGCCACAGCCGCAGACGCCCATGACGACCCAGCGGGCCGCATTGACTTCAGGCGTTGGTGGTGTGGCGCTGGTTTGTGTCATCGATGTCTCCCGGTTAATGAATTGACTAGTTAGCGCTATCATCATCCCGGAATCCGGCTCCCGTAAAGACTTGTTTATGCTGCAGGGCAGCATAAACCGGATCGGTGCGCACGTATTCCCCCGGTCGGGGAGCGGTGATCTCCCTCTGGCGGCAGGCCTGGATCTGATAGCGCTATCAGTTTGTGCGGAGCGAAAATGGTTTGCGGCGAATGTGGTTTTTGCAACACGACCGGCTGTTTCCTGGAAAACAGGGTCCGTCCCTGTTTTTCGGGTCATCCGATTGTCGGCACCACCGGGCAGTGATCGGAGAATTTGTGACGGAAGGCGGTGGCGTGGCCGAAGGGGAGGGAAGCTGGACTGCTGCGCCGCTTACATGGAGGGTTGCCTGGAAACAGGGGACTGTCCCGGGTTTTGCCGGCGCCGCAACCACCATGCGCGCACGTCGGGTCCCACCTGCCAGAGCACCCAGGTGATCGTCGCCACGAAGAACAGCGTGTTGGTAACGAGTTCGAATTTTTCCCGCTCGGTCATCTGCGCGGAACGCTCGCCGGTGCGCAGGGCGCCGGCCTGGAACTTGCCGCGCATCGCCGAGGCGCCGACGAACTGGCCGTCGTCGGTGATTTTCGAGACGATGCCGTCGGCGCGCAGGTTCGGCAGGATGCGCGTGGCGCCCTTGTCGTAGACGAAGCTGTACGACTTGTAGTCGTTGACGCGGATCGTGCCGACGATCTTGCCGTCGCGGCTGATGCCGGTGGCAAAGGTGTCGCCGCGCGAGATGCGCGCACCCAGGTCGATCATCTTCGCGCCGTCGTACAGGAAGGCGTGCCAGCGGCGGTCCGCCGTCTCGGCGGCGCCGACCACCATGCCGCGGTCGTTGATCGCCATCGCCACGCTGGCGCGGCCGCCGAGCGTGGGCAGCTCGACCATGCCGGTGGCCAGCCTGTAGAGGAAGGCGCGGCGGTAACCTTGCGCGTTGTGCGCGGCGCCCACCACGTCTCCGTGCATGTTGACGGCGGTGGCGTAGCTGTTCCTGCCGCCCAGCGTACCGAGACCCGTCATGCGGCTGCCGTCGAACACGAATGCCTGGTAGGCCCCATCTTCGGTATCGGCGTAGCCAACCACGTGGTTCTTGCTGCCCAGCGCCACCGCGTGGCTGCCGCGGCCGCCCAGCGTGCCCAGGTCGCGCATGCCGTGGCCCACTCGGTAGACGAAGCCATGCCATTCGTTCGCCGCCGTCAGCGAGGCGCCGATGATCGTGCCCTGTTCATTGACCGCCGTGGCATAGCTTTCGCCGCCGCCCAGGGTGCCGAGTTCGGAGACGATACCGTCGCGCGACAGCACGGCGCGGCGCGTGCCGTCGCTGTAGCGGGTTTCGCCGACCACGTCGCCGGTGGTGTTGACGTCCGTGGCCACGCTCTGTTCGATGCGCAGCGGGGCGGCACCGGCGTGGCATTGCAGCATCAGGATGAGCGCAGCGGCGGCAGGAACTCTCATGCTTTTTCCCCGGAAGTCAGGCTATCGACTATACCGGACCCGCGGGCGGGGAAATGTCACGGAGTGTCACAAATATCATGCGCGGTGCTACGATGGGGTCCGGACATCCAGCCAGGAGACCCTCATGAAGAGCGCCACGCACAGCCATCCGGCAAAATCATTCTCGACCCGCAACGTCCTGCGCGTGCTCGGCGTTACCGGCATGCTGTTGCTGGTACCCGTCGGATCGATGCTGTCCGGCGGCGCGTTCGACTGGGGCGCCTTCGACTTTGCCGCCGCCGCCGTGCTGCTGGTCGGCACGGGCCTGGCTTTCGAACTGGCGATGGCGAAGCTGCGCACGCGCTCGTCCCGGCTGGTGGCGGGCGCGCTGATCGGGCTGGCGCTGCTGGCGACGTGGGCGGAGCTGGCGGTCGGCATCTTCCACTGACGCTTTCGTGGCGGCGCCGTGCGCCGGTGCCTGCCGTGTGCACGCGAAGCGGGGGAATTCGTTAGCATGGCGACATGTCAACCCGACCATAAGCCGCCATGTCCTTCCTGATCGTCCTTGCCGCCCTGGCTTTCCTGATGCTGGCCGCCTACCGCGGCTACAGCGTGATCCTGTTTGCCCCCATTGCCGCGCTGGGCGCCGTGCTGTTGACGGAACCCGGCGCCGTGGCCCCGGTCTTTTCCGGCATCTTCATGGAAAAAATGGTCGGCTTCGTCAAGCTGTATTTCCCCGTCTTCCTGCTCGGCGCCGTGTTCGGCAAGCTGGTCGAGATGGCCGGCTTCTCGCAATCGATCGTGCATGCCGCGATCCGCTACATCGGCAGCAGCCGCGCCAACGCGGTGATCGTGACCGTGTGCGCGCTGCTCACCTACGGCGGCGTGTCGCTGTTCGTGGTGGTGTTTGCCGTCTACCCGTTCGCGGCCGAGCTGTATCGCCAGAGCGGCATCCCGAAACGGCTGATGCCGGGCGCGATCGCGCTGGGCGCGTTTTCATTCACGATGGATACGCTGCCCGGCACCCCGCAGATCCAGAACATCATTCCGACCACGTTCTTCCAGACCACCGGCTGGGCCGCGCCATCGCTTTCCATCGTCGGCGCGGTCGCCACCGTGATCACCGGCATGGTGTACCTGGAATGGCGCCGCCGCTCGGTGATGGCAACAGGGGAGGGTTATGGCGCGGAGCCTGACAAGGACGCGGGTCAGGGTGCCGGCAGGGGCGCCGGCCCGGCCTCGGCCGACTTGCCGCATCCGCTGCTGTCGGTCGCGCCGCTGGTGCTGGTCGGCGTCGCCAACTTCGTTCTGACCGCCGCGATCGCCCGGCATTACGGCAGCAGCTACACGCTGACGGCGGACCTGCTGCCGGGCCTGAAGGCGCCGGTCGAAACGTCGATCAAGACGGTGGTCGGCATCTGGGCGGTGGAAGGCGCGCTGCTGCTGGGGATATTGCTGGTGTGCGTGACCGCCTTCCGGCGCATTCGCGCGTCGTTCGCCGAAGGCACCAAGGCGGCCGTCGGCGGCGCGCTGCTGGCCGCCATGAACACCGCCTCCGAATACGGCTTCGGCGGCGTGATCGCCGCGCTGCCCGGCTTCATCGCCGTCAGCGAATCGCTGCGCAAGATTCCCGATCCGCTGGTGAACGCGGCGATTTCCGTCACCACGCTGTCGGGCATCACCGGCTCCGCGTCCGGTGGCATGAGCATCGCGCTGGCGGCGATGGCCGACAGCTTCATCGCCGGCTGCAACGCCGCCGGCATTCCGCTTGAAGTGCTGCACCGGGTGGTGGCGATGGCCAGCGGCGGCATGGACACCTTGCCGCACAACGGCGCCGTGATCACGCTGCTGGCTGTTACCGGCCTGACGCACAAGCAGTCGTACAAGGATATCTTCGGCATCACCATCATCAAGACGCTGGCCGTGTTCTTCGTGATCGCCGTGTATTACCTGACCGGGCTAGTCTAGGCAGCGCCGCAGGCCGTGACAGGGCACGTGACGGCCCACGGCATGGCCGTATATACGCCGGGGGCATTTGCTTATGCGGTTTTCATCGTGGCCAGGCACGGTGGC
>DASVVD010000963.1:0-6178 GCA_036386715.1 Pseudoduganella sp. | reverse complement strand
GGCGATAGAGCAGTTCGCCGCGCATGGCATGGCGCGGCGCCGCCGGCAGGCGCCGGTTGTCGTACACGGCATCGTCATCGAAGCGGAAATGGTTCAGCAAGAGGCTGAGCTGTGGCTCGATACGGTGCGTGCCGCTCCTGTCCAGGCTGAAACTTGCGCCCAGTGCCGCTTCGACACCGGCATGCACGGTATCGTCGACGTTTTGCGACAGGCTCGTACCCGGGGCGGATGGGTCGTCCACCGACAGGATCTCGTTGCGCAGCCTGGCGTAATACACGGCCACGTCCCAGTGCCAGTGACCGGCAGCGGCTGCGTACTCGCCGCGCGTGCCGGCTTCCACCGAGACGCCATGCATCGCATCGAGCGTGGTGTCGTTGCCGCTGGCCTGGTCTTCCATCTGGTAAGTGGTCGGCGCCTCGTACAGGCGGCTGACGTTGGCAAACACCTCGGTTCCCGGCGCGAGCTGGCGAATCAGGCCAACCCTGGGATTGAAGCTCCGGTACTCGGCTTTCGGATGGCGCACGCTGCCGGTCGCGACGGTCGTGTTGCGAATGTCGCGGTCCGCGAGCACGCCTTGCGCACCATACACCGCCGTCCATCGTGGTGCGAACTGCCAGCGGTCGAGGGCGAACAACTCGGTGCTGTTTGCGTCGTTGTCGACGCGTGTTGCCAGGCTAGTGCGGCGGCCGGCATCATTGCCATAGTTGCCGCCCTTGACCGTGGTGCGGCCCTGCATGACACCGGCCACGAGATCGTGCTGCCCCATGCGCAGGTTATAGCGCACGGATGCACCCGCGTTACGTTGCTTCGTGTTGATCAGCAGGCTGAAGTACGGGCTCTGGACGATCGGGTGATACAGCGCCTGCTGTTCGTACGACAGGCCGAATGTCAGGCTGCTGTCGCCGTCGATGCGCCACGTGGTCTTGCTGGCGACACGCGCCGCTTCCACATTCCACTGGTAGTGCCCGGCGACGGCCGCGCCTTCCGCGCCGTCCGGGCCGGCAAGCCATTGGGCGCGGGTCAGCACGCCGGGGAGTTCCTCGTCGTTGTTCGTGTAGGTGGCGTACAGGCGCGTGTCGATCCGGTCGCTCAGCTGCCAGCCGGCATTGGCCGAAACGCTTTCGCGCTCCTGGCGGTTGTGCACGCGATAGCCGTCGCGGCGCTTTGCCTCGACGCTCACGAGGCCATCGAAGCTTCCCTGCACGACGCCTGCACTGACGCGCGCCTGACGCTGGCCATGGCTGCCTGCGTTGAGGAACAGTTCCAGCGGTGCGGAATCGCGCGCAGTCGGCGTAATGTACTCGATCGCGCCGCCCAGGGTACTTGCGCCGTAGGCGAGCGCGTTGGCGCCCCGCGCGATCACCACGTGGCGGGCACTCAACGGATCGACGAAACGGTTATGGTTGTTGCCGTCGGCCGCAGTCACCGGCAGGCCGTCCTGCAGCAGCTTGACGCCGCTGCCATCGTAGTCGACGGCATCGAGGTTCGAGCCCCGGATCGAGATGAAAGTACTATCCGTCCCGGAAGGACTGGCGGTCCATACGCCGGGAACGAAACGCAGCATGTCGGCATTGTTGGTGACATTGCGCTGATACAGGCTGTCGCTGTCGACCAGCGTGACGCCGCCCGGCGTGCGAGCCTGCTCGGCGGCCAGCGCGCGGGCAGCGTCGCTGGCCAGTTCGCCGGTTACCGTCACCGTGGGTAGCGGCTCTTGCCTGTCCTGGGCAACTGCCGGTGCGCCCAGGCAGGCGGACATGATGATGAGTGGATAGGGTTTCATTGTTTTTCTCAAATTTTTCAAAAGGTCTGGAATGCATGGGGTGCGGGCACGTCCTTTCGGACGATGTCGTGCCAGTGCCAGTGACAATGCCTGCAGCCACTCGCCCTGGCGCCCGGGCAGCGCCTGACTGCCATGGCGGGAGCCAGCGCGGTAGGGGCACGGCATGCCCGTGCTTGCAAAGAGGCGGCCAGGAACGTCCCGCCTGGCGCAGCCAGGCAGGTAGCGAAATACAACAGTTTCAAGGTATTTCTCTCAGTGCGTTATTGTTGGTTTCGGGTTGCCATGCGCCGCCTGGATCGCCCAGTCGACAAGCAGCACCGCAAGCATCGATGCGCCCAGCAGCGGGAAAATGCAGCCGAGGATGACCGCCACGACAAGCACGCCCCTGGCAAGGCGATCGGCCTCCCGGCGCGGCGGCGCGGCGAGCCGGCCCGCCGGCCTGCGCATCCACCAGGCAGCGATGCCGCTGACGCACATCGCGATCAGGGCGAGGCAGCCGGCCAGCATGACGGCCAGGTTGGCCGCTCCATACTGTTGGCCCTGGTGCACGGCAACGCCCCATTCGGTGATGCGCCCCACGGGGCGAATCTGGGCGGCGCCGATGTCCATCAGCACCGCGCCAGAATACTGGTCGACGTGGACCACCCGCCGCTCTTCCAGTTTGCCCGGCATGCGGATTGCGCTGTAGACGCCCTGCGCATCGCGCGGCAACGCCAGGCGGTAGCCATCCCGCAAACCTGCCCGCGCGAGATGCCGGATCACGGCGTCCGGGCCGAGCGCCGGGGTGTGAACGGATGCTTGCTCGCCAGGAGCGGCGACCTCCATCCCATGGTGTGACGCGTGAGGATCCGACGCCGGCACGGACTGGGCTTGCTGGGCCCACGGCAGTTCGCCCAGCGCCGCGGCGGGCAATGCCGACCGGGGAATGCCGCTCCAGATGCCCCTGGGCACGCCAAGGTCATGCGCGTCCAGCCAGGCATTGACGTTCGCGCCCCAGAAGACCGACCACGGCATGCCGGTCAGTGCCAGGAACAGCACGATGGCGCCGGCGAAGATCCCCGTCACGGCATGCAGGTCACGCCACCAGGTGCGGCCCTTCGCGCCAGCGCGGATGGCGACAACGCCGCCGCTGCGGCCGCGCGGCCACCACAGGTAGATGCCGGTGGCGACCAGCACGATGATCCAGCCGGCAACGATCTCGATCAGCACGTTCCCGGCCTTCCCCAGCACGGACAGCGAGTGGATGCGCTTGACCAGGGTCATCACGCGGTCCGCCTCGTTCACACTGCCGGTAACATAGCCGGTGACGGGATCGAGAAAAACCTGCACCGTGCCGTGGCCAGGGTGCCGCACATCCACCTGTATGGTGTGCACGGCGTCGGCCGGTAGCGTGATGGCGATGGCCTGGCCTGGCACGGCGCGCAGGGCGTTGTCGATCAGGCGGCTTGCCGGCAGTGGCGCACCCGCCAAGGCATCCGCCGTGCGCAACATCGCCCTGGCATAGACCAGGTCGTCGATCTGCGCGTGGAACAGATAGGCTCCGCCCGTGACCGCCAGTGACAGGATGAAGGGCACGCAGAAGAGACCGGCGAAAAAATGCCAGCGCCATACGCGCCGGTACAGCGTGGAACCGGTGGTGGTGTCCATCCGGTCACCGCGGCGAGGCATCGGCGGCAATCGTTGCCAGCTCGAGCCGGCCGGTCGACAGCCCCGGCAGGCAATACGAAGCGAAGTAGAAAAACGCCAACGCCGCGAAGGCCGCGGCGTTGAAGCAGCGGATCGCGTGCAGCACGAAAGGGAGCAAGCGCTCCGTGACAACATGGGTAGTCAAGATAATCCTCGTCAACAGGTGATCGGGCACCGGCCTGGTCGGCCAGGGTGCTGGAATACGAATCGAAGGTGTGACAGCGGACGGCGCGTTTGTGCGGCCGAGGCGAGTCAGGCGAGGAAGGGCGGGCCGCGCGGCTTGGCGGCAACCCATGTAAACAGGGGCGCGGGTGAAAGATAGAACAGGGGAGGAAGGGGGGCTGCGGCGAGCGCGGGCTCGATCGTCAGTCCGGCACCTGGCAACGCTGGCACGTCCGATGCCAGGCGACAGTAAGGGCAGTCGTCCATGTGGCCGGCCTGCTTGCCGGGGGCCTTACCGTCGTCGCCCATGACAGCGCCATAGCTCATGCCGCTCGGCGCGCAGATTTCGGCCAGCATGATGTTCTCGATACGCTCACTGGCCAGTGCATGCGAAACGGCAGGCAGCAAGGCGGCCGCCAGCATGGCTGCGACAGCCAGCCAGGTGACGAGGCTCTTCCATTGCCGAATGCTGAACATATAATAATTGTATCAGCATCGGTTCCCGGCTTGCCATGCCGTTCGGGCAATAACGCATATAGGCGTTGCTAGCGCCGACGCGTCCGTCACCACCAGCTCGCGTCAAGGCGCCTCAGCGACATGTTGACAGCGGGCTGCGACAGTCCCACTACCTCCGCGGCCCGAGCAACAGGCCCTGAAGTCATGACAACCCGGAAAATTTCGATCTCGCGGCGGAGCATTGCTCCCTGAATTTGTCGAGGTAGGGCAGTGCCGCACCGGAGACCGAAGCGACGCCATGATGCGGAGGTGCAAGGAAAGGGTCAGTCCAGGAAGTCGGCGTACTCCCGCTGTGCATAGCCTTTCAGCTTCTGCCACGGCAGGTCCCGCGTGGCGGCGGACGCCACTTTCAGCTCGGTGCGGTGATAGAAGGACCCGGCCTTGTCGCCGCTCTCGATCACCAGGGGAATGCGCCGGGTGTCGTCCCACAGCACACGTTCGTACAGGCCGCTGCGCTCGCGTTCGCGCCAGCGCGCGCCGGGCACGGCGGAAGGGCGCTTCGACACCGGCATGGCATCGAGCCCCTTTGTATCGAGCAGGTACCAGGCATGGTCCCATGAGCCGTCGAAGCCCACGTTGTCGTATTCGCCGGGAGGAATCGCGATCACTTCCTTCGATTGCGCATCGATATAGGTGAGGCGCGGCTTGCCGCCTTCGAGGGCGACGTGGCGTGGCAGCACCACGGGGTTGAAGTGCTTGTGGCCCACGCTCTTGCGCGCCGCCACCTTGTGCGGTCCGGCTTTTTGTTCGCCCGCATTGCCGGCTTCATGTCCATCGTCGTCGTCATGGCCATGCCCGTGCGCCTGCGCGCCGCCCGGCAGCACGCGCGCGGTCCAGACATGACCGGCGCGGCGCAGCATGGTTTCCTCGTAGCGGGCTTCGCGCGTCACGCCTTCGGCGGTCACGACCTTGCTGTAGCGGGTGATGTGCAGGTCGAGGTCGGCATCGGCGCGCGCCGTGCCGGGGCTGGCCATGGCGGCCGATACCGCCAGCGTGCCGGCCAGCGCACTGGCCAGCGCACTGTTTAGGATAGTGAATGCTTTCATGTGTTCTTTCATCGAAAACGAAAAAACGGGAAGCGGCATGGCGCTCCCCGTCGATGAGGACTGCCGGCGTGCCTTACAGGCCGAAGGCGGTCTTCAGCAGGCCGAAGACCCTCGTGTTGTCCAGCGTGCCCTTGAAGGCTTTCGCGCCGGCGCCGGTGGCGAACAGCTTCACGTCGCCGCCGCCGTGGGTCTCGCTGGACAGGCGCACGCCGGTCTCCTGCAGGTAGTTGTCGGCCAGGACCGTGGCGCTGTCCACGCTCGTGCGCACGGCCGGGCGGTTCGGGCCGTTGCCGAACACCAGCGTGGTGTAGGTATTGCCGTCGGCATCCCGGGCCGGCTGGTTGTCGCGGTAGCCGCGGTTGATGTCCAGGATCGGGTTGCCGCGCTTGCCGTAGCCGTTGATCGCCAGCGTGTGGTCATGGTCGGCGGTGACCACGATCAGCGTGTTCGCCAAGGTCGGGTCGGTCAGCCTGGCTTTGGCCAGGGCCGCCTTGATCGCGTCGTCGAACGCGATCGTGTCGGTCAGCGCGCGCTTGGCGTTGGTGCCGTGCAGCGCATGGTCGATGCGGCCGCCTTCCACCATCAGGAAGTAGCCATTGCTGTTCTGCGACAGCAGGTCCATCGACTTGACGGTCATCTCGGCCAGGCTCGGCTGGTTCGCGCCTTCGCCCAGCGGCGGCGTGGCGCTGCGGTCCAGTTCATATTCGAGGTGACTGCGGCTGCTGTACAGGCCGATGAACTTCTTGCCGGCGGTTGCCGCGTTCATCTCGGCCTTGCTGGCGGCCACGGTATAGCCCTTGGCGGCCAGTTCGGCCAGCAGGTTGCGGCCGTCGGCGCGGCCGGTCGTGTTGGTGCCGGCAGCATACGGCGTGAAGTGGTTGCGGCCGCCGCCCATCAGCACGTCCACGCCGTCGAGCAGCGCGGCGTTGAAGCCGGCGCCGCCCGGTACCAGCTGCGCGGCGATCGCGTACTGCGCGTTGCGGTTGCA
>DASVVD010000962.1:0-5423 GCA_036386715.1 Pseudoduganella sp. | reverse complement strand
CTTCCCGGGAAATTTTCCCCGGAAAATGGTGCCCACAACCGGTTTCCCAGTCGCAGGCGAGGCTTATTTTCCAGCCGAGCCGCTGCCCTTGAAGTACTTGAAGAACTCCGAATTCGGGTCCACCAGCATCACGTCCGCCTTGGTCTTGAACGAACCGCGATAGGCTTCCAGGCTGCGGTAGAACTTGTAGAACTCGGGGTTGCGGCCGAATGCCTCGGCGTAGATGCCGCTGGCTTTCGCATCGCCCTCGCCGCGGATCTTCTCGGCTTCGCGATAGGCTTCGGCGAGGATCACGGACCGCTGCTTGTCGGCATCGGCACGGATCTTCTCGGAGTCGGCGGAACCGGTCGAACGCAGTTCGTTGGCCACGCGCAGGCGCTCGGCCTTCATGCGCTCGTAGACCGAGTTGTTGATCTGCTCGACATAGTCGACACGCTTCAGGCGAACGTCCAGGATCTGCACGCCGATCTGCTGCGCTTCATTGACCACCTTCGAGCGGATCGCTTCCATCACCTTGCCGCGCTGGCCGGAAATCACTTCGCGCACGGTGCGCTTGGTGATCTCTTCGTTCAGCGCCGCCTTGACGATCTGCGCCATGCGGTCGCGCGCCCTGCCCTCATCGCCGCCGAAGCTGACGAAATACAGCCGCGGCTCGACGATGCGCCACTTGACGAACGAATCGACCAGGATGTTCATCTTCTCGGCCGTGATGAAGCGGTCCGCTTCCGGCGAGTCGAGCGTCAGGATGCGCTTGTCCAGGTACATCACGTTCTGGAACGGCGGCGGCATCTTGAAGTGCAGGCCAGGCTCGTTGATCACCTGCTTGACCTCACCCAGCGCGAACACGATGGCGAACTTGCGCTGGTCGACCACGAACACGGTGGACGACAGGAGCATCAGCGCGATGAACGCGGTAACGACGAAAGTAACGACACGGTTCATTAACGGCCCTCCCGGCTGCGGGACGATTCACGCGAGCGGTTCTGCTCGCCGCTGAATTGTGGTTGGTCGGGTGGCGGCAACAGCACGGCGGACGGCGGTGGTGCCGTCACGTTGGAACGCTGCGCCTCGGTCGCGGCAACCTGGGCAATCAACTTGTCCAGCGGCAGGTACAGCAGGTTGCTGCCCGCTTTCGAATCGACCATCACCTTGCTGGTGTTGGTGAAGATCTGCTGCATCGTATCGAGGTACATGCGGTCGCGCGTCACGCCCGGTGCCTTCTGGTATTCGACCAGCACCGACTTGAAGCGGTCGGCGTTACCGGTCGCGTTCTCGACCACCATCGAACGATACGCTTCGGCTTCCTGCAGCAGGCGGAACGCCGCGCCGCGCGCGATCGGCACCACCTGGTTGGCGTAGGCCTGGCCTTCGTTCTTCAGGCGCTCGCGGTCCTGGCCGGCCTTGACGGCGTCGTCGAACGCGGTCTGCACCTGCTCCGGCGGCTGCACGCCCTGCATCGTCACGTTGGTGATCAGCGCACCCGACGCGTAGCGGTCCAGGATCTGCTGCATCAGCTGCTGCGTGTCGTAGGCCACCTTCTCGCGGCCCTCGTACAGCACGAAGTCCATCTTGCTGCGGCCGACGATCTCGCGGATCGCCGTTTCGGCAACCTGGCGCACGGTGTCTTCGGCATCGCGGTTGTTGTACAGCCATGCAACGGGATCCTTCAGCCGGTACTGCACGGCGAACTGGATGTCGATGATGTTCTCGTCATCGGTCAGCATCAGCGATTCGGTGGCCTGCTTGTTGCGGGTATTGCCGCGGTAGCCCACTTCCACCGTGCGCACCTGCGACACGTTGACGGTTTCGTTGGCCTGGAACGGATACGGCCAGCGCCAGTTGAAGCCGGCCGGGGTATCGTGGCTGTAGCGGCCGAACGTGGTGACGATGCCCTTCTGGCCTTCCTGCACGATGAAGGCGCCGCTGGCCAGCCAGACCAGCACGGCAATGGCCGCCACCGCGCCGACCGTGACGCCGGCGCCGCGCAATTCGCCGCCGTTGCCGCCACCGCCGGTGCCGCCGCCACCGTTATTGTTGTTGCGGTTCTTGTTGCCGAACAGGCCATTCAGGCGCTGGTTGAAATCGCGCCACAGCTGGTCGAGGTCAGGAGGACCGTCGCCGGGCTTCTTGCCTTCCTGGGCCTGCCTGTTGTTGTCCTTGTCCTGGCCCCAGCGGGGATCGTTCAGGGACAGCTTCAGGCCTAATCTTTTCGCTAGTGAGGAAAGAGGCATGTTTTAAACGTCGGTGAATGTGGAAATGGCGTCGGGCGGCGTGTCGTCCTTCGGACGCGCGCTCGCCTCGCGGTGCTGCTGGGCTGCCTCGGTAAGGGACGCACGCAGCAGATCGAGGCCGTCGCCCGTGCGGGCACTGATGAACACGCGTGAAATCTTATCATGTTCATCACGTTCCACCGCCGGCTCCAGGCCGGCCGCGTCGATCTTGTTCCACACGAGGATCTGGGGGATGTGGTCGGCACCGATCTCGCGCAGCACGGCATTGACTTCTTCGATCTGCTCCATGCGCACGGGGCTCGCACCATCGACGACATGCAGCAGCAGGTCGGCATGGATGGTTTCCTCCAGCGTGGCGCGGAATGCCGCCACCAGCTGGTGGGGCAGCTCGCGCACGAAGCCGACCGTGTCGGAGATCACGACATTGCCGGCTTCCTCGCCCATGAACACGCGGCGCGACGTGGTATCGAGCGTGGCGAACAGCTGGTCGGCCACGTAGACGCCGGCCTTGGTCAGCGCGTTGAACAGCGTGGACTTGCCGGCATTGGTGTAACCGACGAGCGATATCGAGAAAGCGTTGTTGCGCCCGCGCGAACGGCGCTGCGTTTCGTGCTGCTTGCGCAGCTTGGCGAGTCGCGCGCGCAGCATGCGCACCCGTTCGCCGATCAGCCGGCGGTCGGTCTCCAGCTGGGTTTCACCGGGGCCGCGCAGGCCGATACCGCCCTTCTGGCGCTCGAGGTGAGTCCAGCCGCGGATCAGGCGCGTGGCAAGGTGCTGCAACTGCGCCAGTTCGACCTGCAGCTTGCCCTCGTGGCTCTGGGCACGCTGGGCGAAGATGTCGAGGATCAGGCTGGTACGGTCGAGCACCCGCACGTTCAGGCGCTTTTCCAGGTTGCGCTGCTGGGCAGGCGACAGCGCATGATTGAAGATGACGATCTCCAGCCCGTGATCCTGCACGGCATGGCCGATTTCGTCGGCCTTGCCGCTGCCCACGAAGTAGGCTGCATCGGGGCTGGAACGCTTGCCGGTGATGGTCGTGATGGGGTCCGCTCCGGCGGAACGCGCGAGCAGCATCAATTCCTCGACACTGGCGGCGAAATCGCCCTGGCCGAAATCCACGCCGACTAAAGCTGCGCGCATGGGATGGCCAGGAAACGTTGAAGCGGAAGACGAAGCTGTGGCGTTGTCGCTAGGATCAACGCGTTACTCCGCCTCGGAATCGATGTTGAGGTTGACGGCGCGGGCCGGCACCACGGTCGAGATGGCATGCTTGTACACCATCTGCGTCACGGTGTTGCGCAGCAGGACGACGTACTGGTCGAACGACTCGATATGACCCTGCAACTTGATGCCGTTGACGAGGTAGATCGAGACGGGAACGTGCTCCTTGCGCAGCGCGTTCAGGAATGGGTCTTGTAACAATTGCCCTTTATTGCTCATAACTACTCCAGTTTATGTTGTTGTGTTGGAATTGGAGGCGAAACGCTTGATTTCAAGTGCCGGCTGCTCCTTATTGCAGAGGTAAAACGCCCTCCGCCAAACGGAAATGCTTCTCAGCTACTGTAACCTGTTTTTGCGAATCATGCAGCGATGTGCAAATGAAAACAAGGAAAAAAGATAACGTGAAAATGTGAAGTTTGTGTCGGTCCGCTTGCGAGTGATAACCCACGCGTTTGCCGCTAATAGCGGTCGGTCCCTGGCAAGTAATGATGCAAGCGATGCGGTGGCGCCCATCAGGGACTGAGCCCGGTTTTCGGTTGCGCAGCAGGAGCGGCGGGCAAAAAACCGGGGTCAGTCCCCTGGATAAGCCAACAGAGAAGCGGAAGCCAGCACTTACCGGGGACAGACCCCTGCGACGCAAATGCCGGCTGCGACTTCCGGGAAGTACTGCATCAGCCCTTGTCGCGCTTGTCGAACGGGTTCTTACCGGTCCGCAATTCAATGCGCAACGGCGTGCCCACCAGCTGGAACGTGTCGCGGAAATGCTTTTCCAGGTAGCGCTTGTAGGGATCGCTGATCGCATCGAGCGAGTTGCCGTGGATGACGATCACCGGCGGATTCATGCCGCCCTGGTGGGCATAGCGCATCTTCGGCCGCAGGCCGCCCTTGCGTTTCGGCTCCTGCTTCTCGATCGCTTCGGCCAGCGCGCGGGTCAGCTTCGGTGTCGACAGGTTGGCCATCGCGGCGCCATAGGCCGCATCGACCGCCTTCATCAGCGGGCCGATGCCGGTACCCTTCAGCGCCGAAATGAAGTGGGTCTTGGCGAAGCCGAGGAAGTCCAGCTTGCGGTCCATGTCGTTCTTGACCTGGTCGCGCTGGTGCGTCTGCAGGCCATCCCACTTGTTCACGGCCAGCACGAGTGCCCGGCCGCTTTCCAGGATGAAGCCGGCGATGTGCGCGTCCTGCTCGGAAATGTCCTGTTGTGCGTCCAGCAGCAACACGATGACGTTGGCATCCGAGATCGACTGCATGGTCTTCACCACCGAGAACTTCTCCGCGGCTTCTGAGATCTTGCCGCGCTTGCGAACGCCCGCGGTGTCGATGAGCGTGAAGGGTCGCCCGCCGTGCTCAAAGTCGATGTAAATCGAATCGCGCGTAGTACCGGGCTGGTCGAATACGATGACGCGCTCTTCCCCCAGCAGCGCGTTGACGAGCGTCGATTTGCCCACGTTCGGCCGGCCCACGAGGGCCACCCGGCGCGGGCCGCCCTCCTCCAGCTGCTCGCGCGGCGCCTCGGGCATCGCGTCGAGGATCAGGTCGAGCAGATCGCCGCTGGACCGGCCGTGCAGCGCGCTGACCGCCTGCGGCTCGCCCAGCCCGAGTGACCACAGCTCGGCGGCACCGGCCTCGCTGCGCTCGTCGTCCACCTTGTTGGCGACGAGGATCACCGGCCGGTCGCTGCGGCGCAGGATGCGGGCTGCGGCGAGGTCAGTATCGGTCGCGCCGACCGAGCTGTCGACGACGAGGACGATGACGTCGGCGGTCTCCATCGCGAACTGCGCCTGCCGGGTGATGGACGCCCCGAGCCCGCTCGCCTTCGGGTCCCAGCCGCCGGTGTCGACCAGCGTGAACCGCTTGCCGTTCCACAGCGCGTCGTAGGAGATCCGGTCCCGCGTCACGCCCGGGATGTCCTGGACCACGGCGGCGCGCCGTCCGAGGAACCGGTTGACCAGCGTGGACTTGCCCACGTTC
>DASVVD010000961.1:0-13161 GCA_036386715.1 Pseudoduganella sp. | reverse complement strand
GGTGGCGGTGCCGGCCGCCGGGTCGTCGGCAACTGCCGCGTTCGACGTTTGTGCCTGCGCAGCCGTCAGCATCGCCAGCAGCACGGCGCAGGCAATGGCACTGCGGCGCAGCGGCGGGATCGGGAGGGGTGGGCGCGACATCGTGGATTCCTTGCGTAAGCTTGACCGGATGGCAATCTTACGGCGGAGTAACAGGCGAGGCAAATACCGACTGTAAATATGCTTATGTGATGGCAGGTGTCGGCTGGCGCCGTGCATGCCATTGGAGCTGGGCGCCATCTGCATGCAAATCGCGTTAATCTTCGGTTGCTGCAGTAACCGCTCAGCCGAGCGCCGAAAAATACACCGTCAATGAACACTATGCCGACATTACTGCCGAATCATTCCTGCCGGGCGTGGCCTGCATGATCGTACGTATCGAACCCTCCTGGAAACAGCACCTGCACGCCGAGTTCGACAAGCCCTACTGGACCGCGCTCACCGAATTCGTGCGCGCCGAGTATGCCGCCGGTCCGTGCTGCCCGCCCGGCAAGGACATCTTCCGTGCCTTCGACCTCACGCCGTTCGACAAGGTGAAGGTCGTCATCCTCGGCCAGGACCCGTACCACACGCCCGGCGCCGCGATGGGCTTCTGCTTCTCGGTCCCCGACGGCAACCGCGCGCAACCCAGCCTGCAGAACATCTTCAAGGAACTGGCGAGCGATACCGGCGCGCAGCGCACCCGCACCGACCTGTCCGACTGGGCCGAGCAGGGCGTGTTCCTGCTCAACGCCGTGCTGACCGTGCGCGCCCGCGAGGCCGGCTCGCATGCCGGCAAGGGCTGGGAGACGTTTACCGATACGGCGATCCGCACGCTGTCCGAAGAGCGCGAGGGCCTGGTGTTCATCCTGTGGGGCAGCTATGCGATCGCCAAGAAGGCGCTGATCGATACGAACAGGCACCTCGTGCTGACGTCGCCGCACCCGTCGCCGTTTTCGGCGCACAAGGGCTTCTTCGGCAGCAAGCCGTTTTCAAAGGCAAACGAGTATCTGCAGGCAGCCGGCAAGGCGCCCATCGACTGGGCGTAGGCTGGGTACAAGCGGTCGCGCCGGCGTCACTCCAGCCCGATCAGGCTGCCCACGATCACGCCGGCGGTGACCGCACCGGCCACGGTCGACCAGGCCAGGATCGAACGGGCGCCGCCAGGCGCTCTGCCAGCCCGTGTGCGGGAAACCGCGAGACCGATATGCACGGCCACCGCGACCACGGCAAAGAAATAGTAGGGCACGAAGAAGGCACGGAGCGGCCACGACTTCAGCCCGGCGGCGGCGAAATGCATGCCGGTGTCGATACCCATGGCCCTGGCGCCCAGCACCGCCGAGACATGCACGACCAGGAAAAAGAGCAGGTACCACCCCGTGATGCGCGCCAGGGTGTTCTTGCCGCGGGCATCGGCTGTTCGCCGCCGCGCGAGCATGGGGCCGGTGACCGATTGAACGAGTGCGGCCGCCAGGATCAGCGCCTCCACCGGCACCCACCGGTAGACGATGCGGAACAGGTCCATGAAGGCGAACGCCATGTCCCGGTCGACAGCGAGCAGGGCGTGGTTGACGAGGTGAATGGCCACGAAGGCGGCGAGCATGACACCGGAAAGCCTGTGGATCGTCGAAACATGGGGCGAGGTGTGCATGGCACTGGTATCCATGGTTGAATATGGTTTTCAACCCGACAATATGAGACAGTGGTCCATCCCGGCTTGAACGATTCCGACATCCTTCCCCTGCCCGACACCTGTGTTGTCGTTCCCGACGCCGCCGTTGGCGCCGCGGTACGCGCGTTCATCTGGCGCGACAGCGGCGCCGAGGGCCTGGTGCACCTGAACCGCTTTCCCGCGGCGCCGTTCTGCACCATCACCTGGTGCCTGGCCGGCCGGCTCTTCCTTGGCGCGTCGGTTGACGGTCCGATGCTCGACCGGGTGATCGTCGGCGGGCCGGGGTCCCGGCCCATGCTGACCGCGGCGACGGGACGGCTGCATGCCTTCACCGTGGTGTTTTTTCCCGATGCGTTCGCCCGGCTGACGGGGCTGTCGCCGGGCACGCTCATCGACCGGCTCGTCCCTGCGCATGAGGTTCTTCCGGCATACTGGTATGGCCTGTTACGCGATATCGCCGGCGCTGCCGATCACCCGGAAAGGGTCCGGCGCCTCACACGGTTCGTGGCGGACCGCTGCGATGCCGCGCCATGCGGGGTGGAAGGAACGAAGGGGACGGCATCGCTGTCCTGGCTTCACGGTCTCAGGCGGAGGATCGACGCGAGCCTGCTGTGCGAGCGCCAGGTCGAGCGCAGGATCAAGCGCGAGACTGGCCAGACCCTGCGCTCGCTGCAGTGCTCCGGGCGCTTCGAAGCCGCGGTGCTGAAGGCCCGCGATGCCAAACGCAACGGAGTACTGAGCTGGGCAGGCCTTGCCGGCGAAACCGGCTACGCCGATCAGTCGCACATCTGCCGCGAGTTCCGGAAAATGTCCGGCATCACGCCCGCCCGGTTGATCGATCCGGACAACGGCGACGAAAGCTTCTGGATCTACCGCTACTGGAAGTGAGCGCCCGGCACCTGGTCTTGCGCGCTGCGTGCCGTTGGAACCGTCCGCTGTCATGGCCGCAAGCATGGGCCTGCTCCTGCCCCGCCGGTCTGTGTTCATGTCGCAATCGTTCAATACCGCCGCCATGCGGCACAGTACACTGGAAGCCATCGAATACAAGGAGAGAGCATGCCTGCCGCAACCCTGGACAAGCCTGATGCGCGCACCATCGCCGACCTGCCCGGTCCGCGCGGCCTGCCGTTGCTGGGCAATGCACTGCAATTGAAGCCCACCACGATTCACCAGGCAATGGAACGGTGGAGCCGCGAGCATGGACCCATGTTCCGCGCGCGCATCGGCCCGCGCGAGGTGGTGGTGCTGTCCGACAGCGCCGCCATCACTGCCGTGCTGCGCGACCGGCCGGATGGTTTCCGCCGCCCGGCCATCACGGCCGAGGTATCGGCGGAGCTGGGCGGCAGTGTCGGCGTGTTCGTTGCCGAGGGCGATGCCTGGCGCCAGCAGCGCCGCATGGTGATGCAGGCTTTTTCGCCGACGGCGATCCGGGCCTATTTCGACCGCATGGCGCAGGTGGGCAGCCGCCTGGAGGCCCGCTGGCTCGCGGCCGGCAGCGGAGAGATCGACCTTACCGGCGACCTGAAACGCTACACCGTCGATGTGATTGCCGGCCTGGCGTTCGGGGCGGACGTCAACACGCTGGAAAGTGGCGACAACGCGATCCAGGATCATGTCGAGACCGTGCTGGCCGGCGTGGCGCGGCGTTCGCTGCTGCCTTTCCGCTACTGGCGCTGGTGCCGCCTGCCGGCCGACCGCAGGCTGGAGCGCAGCGTGCTGGCGGTACGCCAGGCCACCAATGGTTTTATCGCCAATGCACGCGCCGCGATGGCGGCCGATCCCGCCCTTCGGGAGCGGCCCGCGAACATGCTGCAGGCGATGCTCGCGGCGGCCGACCAGCCCGATAGCGGTGTCGACGATGGCGCCGTGGCCGGCAATGTCTCGACGATGTTGCTGGCCGGCGAAGACACTACCTCCAGCGCGCTGGCATGGCTGATCTGGCTTTTATGGAAAAATCCGCAAGCGCTGGCGCGCGCGCAGCAGGAGGTGCGACTGGAACTGCAGCGGCACCACGCCACGTCGCTGACGGTGGAGGCGATCGGCGCCCTCGATTACCTCGAAGCCTGCGCGCTGGAAGCGATGCGCCTGAAGCCGCCCGCGCCGTTCCTGCCGCTGCAGGCGCTGCGCGATACCACGGTGCTGGGCGTGCGCCTGCCGAAGGATACGCTGCTGTGGTGCGTGCTGCGGCACGACAGCGTGGATGGCAAGGTGTTCCCCGAGCCGGAACGCTTCGAGCCGGAACGCTGGCTGCCCGGCGGGAAGGTGGACAAGCAGGCGGACAGGCAGGCGGCGCTGCCGTTCGGCGCCGGCCCGCGCACGTGCCCGGGGCGTTACCTGTCGCTGATGGAACTGAAGGTGGCGATGGCGGTGCTGCTGGGCCGTTTCGACATCCTCGACGTGCAGGCCGGCGACCGCGCGGAACCGGCCGAAGTGATGGGATTCGTGATGGGCCCCACGCCGATGTCGATGCGCCTGCGGCCGCGCGAAAATTAGTCCTTGCGCCAGAACCCTTCGTGCGAGAGCTTTGCTTCCTCCTCGCGCAGCGGACCGATCACCTCGGTCGGCCGCTGGCCGGCGGCGAACACTTCCCGGCAGGGCAGCGACAACGTGGGGTTTTCCGGATCGCTGCCCGTCAGCGACAGCAGCGTGGCTTCGGACATCGCGTAGACCACGCGCCCCACGCCGCTCCAGTAGGTACCGCCCGCGCACATGGCGCACGGTTCGGCGTTGGTGTACATGGTGGCACCGGCCAGCTTTTCAGGCGAATGCTGCGACGAGGCGATGCGCAGCGCATTCATCTCCGCATGGGCGGTGCGGTCGCTGCTCGACGCGTTCATCGCCTGGGCGATGACGTTGCCGTCGGCATCGGCGATGAGGGCGGCGAACGGGTGATGGCCCTCGTCGCGCGAGCGCTGGGCCAGCGCGAGCACGCTTGTAAGGAACTGGTGGTCGCGCGCGGTGGGTTTGGACATGGTTCTTCTCGGATGGGTGAAGAAAAACGGGGCGGCCAGGGCCGCCCCGCAACAACTGGCTGCTTCGCGAATTACTTTGGAAATTACTTCGGAATCGTGCCTTCCACGCCCTGCACGTAGAAGTTCATCGACATCAGTTCCTTCATCGGCATCGCCACGCCGGCGGCCGTCTTGATGGCGCCCGACTGGTCCTTGATCGGACCCGTGAACGGCGCCGACGTGCCGGCGGCAAAGGCGGCCTTCTTGGCTTCGAAAGCCTTGGCCGCGTCGGCCGGCACTGCCGCGTTCAGGGGCGACATCTTGACCATGCCTTCCTTCAGGCCGCCGGACACGTGGCCGGTTTTCCATGTGCCCGCCATCACGGCCTTGGCCACCTCGGTGTAGTAGCCGCCCCATTGGTTGGTGCTGGCCGTCAGGTGGGCCTTTGGTGCAAAGCGCTGCATGTCGGAATCCCAGCCGAAGGCGTACTTGCCTTTTTCCTGGGCCGCCTGCAGCGTGGCCGGGGAATCGGTGTTCTGCGTCAGCACGTCCGCGCCCTGGGCGATCAGCGTTTCTGCAGCCTGGCGTTCCTTGGCCGGGTCATACCAGCTGTTCACCCAGATGATCTTGGTCTTGATCGCGGGATTGACGCTCTGCGCGCCCAGCGTGAACGCATTGATGTTGCGGACCACTTCGGGCACCGGGAACGAACCGACGAAGCCGAGGGTATTCGACTTGGTCATCTTGCCGGCGATGATGCCCTGCAGGTAAGCGCCTTCGTACAGGCGCGCTTCATAGGCGCCCAGGTTCTTGCCGGCCTTGAAGCCGGTGGCGTGCTGGAACACCACGTTCGGGAAAGCCTTCGCCACCTTTTCCGTGGCGTTCATGTAGCCGAACGAGGTGGTGAAAATGAGCTTGTTGCCATCCGCCGCAAGCTTGCGGATCACGCGTTCCGAGTCGGCGCCTTCCGGCACGTTCTCCACGTAGGTGGACTTCACCTTGCCACCCAGCGCCTTTTCCATTGCGAGGCGGCCCTGTTCGTGGGAGTAGGTCCAGCCGGCATCGCCAACCGGGCCGATGTAGACGAAACCGACCTTCAGGGGTTCCTGCGCCTGCGCCGGTGCGATGGCGGTCGCCGACAGCGCGGCGGTCAGGGTGGCGAAGGCGAGCAGCTTGCGACGATTCATGGTGTTCCTCTTTCAGGTTTGGTCAGAAGTGGTATTCGGCACGCACCATCGGGGTTCGCGCGGTGGCGCCCGGGACGGTCTTCGAAGGATTGCCGAACTTGTTCTTCCAGTACTGGTAGGCCACGCCGACCTTGAAGGTGTTCGCGTTGGCGCCGACCAGCGTGCTCACGTCGTACATCAGCTTCATGTCGACGTTGATCTCCACCGCCGTGGGGCCGCCGAACTCGTTCTTGCCCTTGGTGCCGATGTAGTTCGCATAGCCTTCGAACGCCAGCGGCATGTTCGGCACCGGAATGCCCCACACGGCGAACAGCGCCGCGTGCGTGTCGTAGCGGTAGCGGTCGGTGGCGGTCTGCGTGAAGGTGCTGTACGGAGCGTTGGATTCATGCAACGCCACCAGGCTCAGGTTCAGGAAGCCCGGCACGTCGAACATCACCGTGGGACCCAGCACCAGCATGCGCTTCTTCGAGTTGTAGCCGGCATCGGTCTTGCTGTTGATGTCGAAGCCCGCCGTCACGCCCAGGCCGCGGATCGGGCCGTACTTGAAGTCCGTGCCCATCACCTTGCCCAGGTCCAGCGTGTGGCGGTACACCGCATAGGCCTCGTGCGCACCGGTGCGCGCGCCGGCCGAGGACGGGTCGTTCTCGTCCGACATCAGGTAATCGACGCTGAAGAAATTGGTGCCGTACTTGTAGCCGCTGGAGTGGCTGAAGTTCACCACGTGCTTGACGATATCCTCGCCGTTGTAGGGTTCCGAGAATCTCGTGCCGTAGCGGTAGCTCAGCGACGTATCGCTCCAGTCGGCGGCCTGGGCGGCGCAGGCGCAGGTGGCGGCGAGGGCGAAGGTAGCAGCAAAACGAAGGGTCTTCATGCGGGGTCCTTGTAAGTGTTTTATAACGGATTGCATCCAATGTGCCGGTCGATTGCATGCAACGTCGACAGTACCTGTTAGCAAGTACCGGGCCACCCCGCTGTCTCCTCTGACAGGGTGGCTGCCGCGTTGTAACGCCGCACCAAGACGGATCGTTCGGGCGGTGCCGATGTGCATTGCCGGTGCATTATGCACACAATCACGGTGCGCTTTGTATACAATTTTCAGCATCCCGACAATGCCTCGGCGAGACTGAGCTTGCGCTCCAGTACGCCCAGGTTCAGGCGCGCCTCGATCTCGTCGAGGTGGTGTCCGATCAGCGTGGTGGCCCCGGCAACGTCGCGTTTTTCGATCAGTGCCAGCAAATCGTCGTGTTCGTGGTTGCCGCACATCGCCACACCCGGGTTCTCATAGACGGCGATGATCAGCGACGAGCGCGACACCAGTTCCGCCATGAAGCGCTGCAGCACCGTGTTGCCGGCCAGCTCCGCCAGCAGCAGGTGGAACTCGCCGCCCAGGCGGATCCACGCGGCGCGGTCGCCGCTGCGGCGCGCCGCTTCTTCCGCTTCCAGTGCAAGCCGGATGCGCGCCAGCGAGGCCGGCGTGATGTGCCGGATCACCAGCGGCACGATCTCGCGTTCGATGGCGCGCCGTGCGGCAAAGACATCGCGTGCCTCCTCCGGCGATGGCGAGGCCACCACGGCGCCGCGGTTGGGCCGCAACACCACGATGTGCTCGTGCGCGAGCCGTTGCAGCGCCTTGCGCACGGTGGTGCGGCTGACTTCATACAGTTCGCAGAATTCGGCCTCGCCCAGCCGCGTGCCGGGCGGCAGGCGATGGCTCATGACAGCATTGACCACGGCGCCGTAGATGCGCAGGTCGACGGCGGTTGCACCGCGTTTGTTCGGGCCTGCTGCCGGTTCGGCAGCGGGCAGGCGGCGGCCTCGTGGGCGCTCCGCCGGGGATGGCTTGCTCATTCACAATCTCCGCTCTGGTTCGGGATCGGGGGCAACAGGGCGCGCCCGACGGGTGTTGTAAAGCAGGAATCGTGCTTGGCACTGTCGTGTGAAAGTGCACGCCGGATGCACGCAATTGGTGAGATAGTGCACATGTTGTGGTGCAGTTTGTATACAAGTTGGCGCATACCTTGTTGCGTTTCCCCGACATACGGTGGCATGCAACTTGCACAGGCTTTCCCGTTACCCATGATGGAGCCGCACATGAGCGAACCACAGGCAGCGCTTCCCGTCCGTGGTCGCCAACGACGACGTCAGCATCCAGCTGCGCCGGGGCGAGATCCTCGGGCTGCTCGGCGAGAACGGCGCCGGCAAGAGCACGCTGATGAAGATGATCTACGGGGTCACGCATCCCGACGCGGGCGAGATCGTCTGGGAAGGGCGGCAAGTGACGATTCCTTCGCCGGCCGCCGCGCGCCGCCTCGGCATCGGCATGGTGTTCCAGCACTTTGCGCTGTTCGAGACGCTGACGGTGGCCGAGAACATCGCACTGGCGCTGGACGAGAAGATCGCGCCGGCGAAACTGGCGCCGCGCATCCGCGAGGTCTCGGCGCGCTACGGCCTGCCGCTCGATCCGGAGCGCCGCGTGCACAGCATGTCGGTCGGCGAGCGCCAGCGCGTGGAAATCGTGCGCTGCCTGCTGCAGTCGCCGCGCCTCCTGATCATGGACGAACCGACCTCGGTGCTCACGCCGGACGCGGTGCAGAAGCTGTTCGTGTCGCTGCGCCAGCTGGCGGCCGAAGGCGTCAGCATCCTGTATATCAGCCACAAGCTCGACGAGATCCAGTCGCTGTGCGACAAGGCCACCGTGCTGCGCGCCGGGCGCGTATCCGGCACCGCCACGCCGAAAACGCAGACGGCGCACGAGCTGGCCGAACTGATGATCGGCGGCGACCTGCCGACCTGCACGCTGGTGCCGCGCGAGCCGGGCGAAGTGCGGCTGGCGCTGGACAAGCTGTCGCTGCCGAGCCCCGACCCGTTCGGTACCGACCTGGAAGACATCACGCTGGAGATCCGTGCCGGCGAGATCGTCGGGCTGGCGGGCGTGTCCGGCAACGGCCAGCAGGAATTGATGAAGGCGATTTCCGGCGAAGTGCCGCTGCGCCAGGCAAAGGGCATCCGCCTGTTCGGCATCGACGCGGGGCGGCTGAACGCGGCCGCGCGCCGCCGGCTCGGCCTGGGCTTCGTGCCGGAAGAGCGGCTGGGGCGCGGCGCGGTACCCGGCATGTCGCTGGCCGACAATGCGCTGCTGACCGGCTACCTGGCGCCCGGTGCCGGCATGCTGAATGGTGGCCTGGTGGGCGGCCTGATGGGCGGCCTGATGGGCGGCCTGATGGGCGGCCTGCTCGGTGGCCTGATCCAGCGCGGCGCCATCCGCGAGTTCGCCGACCGCGTAATCGAGCGCTTCAAGGTCAAATGCGGCGGCGCCGGCTCGGCCGCGTCCAGCCTGTCCGGCGGCAACCTGCAGAAATTCATCGTCGGCCGCGAGATCGCGCTGGCGCCGAAGGTGATGGTGCTGGCGCAGCCCACGTGGGGTGTCGACATCGGCGCGGCGATGCTGATCCGCCAGGCGATCATCGACCTGCGCGACCAGGGCGTGGCGGTGCTGGTGATCTCCGAGGAACTCGACGAGCTGTTCATGATGTGCGACCGCATCGCGGTATTGGCCAAGGGCCGGCTGTCGCGCGCCGTGCCGGCCGGCGAAGCGTCGGTCAACCAGATCGGGGTGTGGATGAGTGGCGACTTTTCCACAGCCGCGCAGGCCAGCCCGGCCGCTACAACGAACCACGAAGGAAACAACCATGTCCCGGCTTGAAGCCCGCCCCGAACCTTCGCGCGCGATGATGCTCGCATCGCCACTGATCGCCGCGCTGGCAATGCTCGTCACCGGCTCGCTGCTGTTCCTGTTCCTGGGCCAGGAACCGCTGCATGCGTTCTACGTGTATTTCATCAAGCCGGCCACCACGCTGTATGGCGTGGGCGAGCTGCTGCTCAAAGCCACGCCGCTGATCCTGTGCGGCGTGGGCCTGGCGATCGGCTTTCGCGCCGACGTGCACAATATCGGCGCGGATGGCCAGCTGACCATGGGCGCGATCGCCGCCGGCTGCGTGGCGCTGTATTTCGACGGCGTGGAAGCGCCGTGGGTGCTGCCGCTGATGCTGCTGGCCGGTGCGCTGGGCGGCATGGCCTGGGCGGCGATTCCCGCGCTGCTGCGCACGCGCTTCAATACCAGCGAAATCCTGGTCAGCCTGATGCTGGTGTACGTGGCCTACCTGCTGCTGAGCTACCTGGTGCACGGCCCGCTGCGCGATCCGGACGGTTTCAATTTTCCCCAGTCGAAGATGTTCGGCGATGCCGCCACGCTGCCGCTGCTGGTCGAAGGGCTGCGCGTCAACGGTGCCTTCATCCTGTCGCTGGCGAGCGTGGCCGGCGCCTGGTTCTTCTGCCGCCATACGTTTGCCGGCTACCGCATGCAGGTCAGCGGCATGTCGCCGGCCGCCGCGCTGTATGCCGGCTTCTCGGCGCCGAAGAACGTGTGGCTGGCGTTCCTCGTCAGCGGCGCGATGGCGGGGCTGGCCGGTGTGGGCGAGGTGGCCGGCCCGGTCGGGCAGCTGCAGCCTTCGGTATCGCCCGGCTACGGCTTTGCCGCGATCATCGTGGCCTACGTGGGGCGCCTGCACCCGGTGGGCGTGCTGCTGGCGGCGCTGCTGATGTCGTTGCTGTATATCGGCGGCGAAGCGGCGCAGATCGAGCTGCAGCTGCCGTCCGCGATCACCGGCCTGTTCCAGGGCCTGCTGCTGTTCTACCTGCTGGCGGCCGACCTGTTCATCCATTACCGCTTCAAGCCACGCATGCGCGTGGCCCCGGCAGCCACCAACAAGACCGGCACGGAGGCCGCAGCATGAATACCGAATACGTGATCGCATTCCTGGCCAGCACCGCCGGCGCCGCCACGCCCCTCGTGCTGGCGTCGTCCGGCGAACTGGTGGCCGAGCGCTCCGGCGTGCTGAACCTGGGGCTCGAGGGCATCATGCTGGTGGGCGCCGTGACGGGCTTCATGACCACCGTGAAAACCGGTTCGCTCACGCTGGGGCTGCTGGCCGCGCTGGTGGCCGGCATGGCGATGTCGCTGGTCTTCGGCTTCCTCGTGCTCACGCTGCAGACCAACCAGGTGGCGACCGGCCTGGCGCTGACGCTGTTCGGCATCGGCCTCTCGGCATTCCTGGGCCGCGACCTGGTGGGCCAGACGGTGGCACCGCTGGCGGCGCTGTCGTTCCCGGTACTGTCGGACCTGCCGTTCATCGGGCCGCTGCTGTTCCGCTTCGATGCGGTGGTGTACCTGTCACTGGTGGTAGTGGCGGTGGTCGGCTGGATGCTGGCGCGCACCCGCATCGGCCTGCAGATCCGCGCCGTGGGCGAGGCGCCGCACAGCGCGCATGCGATCGGCATGCCGGTCGTCAAGCTGCGCTATGCCGCCGTGCTGTTCGGCGGCGCGATGGCCGGCGTGGGCGGTGCCTACATGTCGCTGGCGCTCACGCCGATGTGGGTGGAAGGCATGACGGCCGGCCGCGGCTGGATCGCCCTGGCGCAGGTGGTCTTCGCTACGTGGAAGCCGCGCAACGTGATCCTGGGCGCCTACCTGTTCGGCGGCGTGACCGTGCTGCAATTCCACGGCCAGGGCATGGGCATCGCGGTACCCTCGCAGTTCCTGTCGATGCTGCCCTATCTCGCCACGATCGCGATCCTGGTGCTCATCTGCCGCGATCCCAAGACGATCCTGCTGAACAAGCCGATGTCGCTGGGGCAGAACTTCAAGGCCGATTGACGCTGTCTCATCCATGGCCGGCGCAGCCCGACGGCGGCGCCGGCTTTAGAGGAAGCGCTCGGCTGGCCGGACGCGTCCCCCGGGTTTATGATGGAGCATTCAATCGAGGACACACCATGGACGACATCCAGCAAAAACTCGAAGGCTTCAACAGCCGCGCCAACGGCACGCTGCCGGATCACATGAACATCCGCTTCACCGCGGCCACGCATGGCGAACTGTCCGCCGAGATCGAGATCCAGAAGCACCACCTGGCGCCGAACGGTTTCCTGCATGCCGGCACCGTGGTCACGCTGGCCGATACCGCCTGTGGCTACGGCTGCTTCGTGAGCCTGCCCGAAGGCGCCGAGAACTTCACCACGATCGAATTGAAGTCGAACCACCTGGGCACCGTGCGCGAAGGCACCATCGCCGTGACCGCGAAGGCGGTCCACATGGGCAAGACCACGCAGGTGTGGGACGCCACCGTCAGCAACAAGGCGAACGGCAAGACGATCGCCCTGTTCCGCTGCACGCAGATGGTGCTGTACCCGAAATAACATGTTGTACGCGGCGATCGCGATCATCATCGCGGGCATCTCGGCGGCGCTGTCGCCGCTGCTGCGCGAGTGGTATGAGCAACGGGAGCGCAAGCGCAAGGAGGAGGAGAGGGACGATCGGCGCTAGCGCTGTTGCGTATCCTCTCCAGCTTGCAAAGGGCCGTCGCAAGCAGCGTTTCACCGATGGCTATTTCTTCGGAAGCTCCGCCGCGAGCCGCGTCAATTCCTGCAGACGTTGCGTATTCATCGCAAAGACACAGGCCAGCCTGCGAAGTTCGAGCGCACTGCCTATTGCACCACCTCCGAGCGAAGTAACGAAGGCGCATTGAGCGGCACGGTACTTGGCGAAGTCACTGGCCGATGCACGCAATTTTGCTTCGGCTTGCGCCGCGAATTTCGGATCTTCGTCCCATTGCCTGATCGCTGTCAGGGTCCTTCCGTCTGCCTTGGCCAGTGCCGCTGCACTTTCCCCAACCTTCTTTTCAAGGCAATCGCGCATACCGGCTTGGGAATATTCGCCGCATTGGTCGAGCACTTCCCCGGCATGGTCTCGATGAGCTTGGGAATGCGTGTCGCTTGCATTTGCAAGTAGCGCGGCACTTGCGAGAATAATGCAGATTGTCATTCGCATGTCGATGCCTTGTTCAGTTTGATCAAATTGTAGGTATAGGCAAGCTTTTGGGCATACCGTGCATCACCGCCACCGTTGTATAAGCGGGCGACCTGGTTCACATCGATCAGCCTCCAATCCACGATTACTCGCTGTACAGAGCCTCTTCGATAACGAAGTCTTTGATCCGGTTTCAGAATCAGCGCTTGGGGATTGAGCGCACGGATAATTTCTATAGTAGTTCCATTTTCCTTGGCGATCTTCGCAATGCTGTCACCACGCTTCACAGCCACTTCGTGCATCTTCTCATCTTTATTGGATACGCTTTGATGATTAAATCGGGCAATACGCATCAGCAGGTAGCCAATAGCCGCTCTAATGTTATGTGTTGGCATGCTTCGCGCAGTAGCCAGGGTGATTTTTTCCTGCCAGCCTGGAGGTAAGATTAGTTGCCCTCCTTCTTTTGCCGAT
>DASVVD010000960.1:0-4887 GCA_036386715.1 Pseudoduganella sp. | reverse complement strand
GGCGAATACCGCGAGCCGCTGGCCGGCATCTCGAAGGTCAGGGTGCGTGCATCGTTCACGGATTACCGGCATGACGAGATCGAGGGTGCCGAAGTGGCCACCAGGTTCACCAGCAAGGCGCACGACGCGCGCCTGGAGCTGGAGCACAAGCCGGTGGCGGGCTGGCGCGGCGTGGTGGGCCTGCAGACCACGCGGCGCGACTTCGCGGCGCTGGGCGAGGAGGCCTACGTGCCGGCCACGGTGACGACCAGGCATGCCGCCTTCGTGACCGAGGAATACCGGCTGTCCGGCTGGCGCTTCGAGGCCGGCCTGCGCCACGAATGGCAGGACATCGATGTCGACAACGAGCCGGCGCGCGGCACCAGTGCGCGGGGCACGTCGCTGGCCCTTGGGGCGGTATGGCAGTTCGCGCCGGCCTATTCGCTGCGCGCGGCGGTATCGCGCAGCCACCGCTTGCCGGGCGCCGAGGAACTGTATGCCGACGGCATGCATCTGGCCACCAGCACCTGGGAAATCGGCAACGAGAAGCTGACGAAGGAAACCTCGAACAATCTCGACATCACGCTGCGCAAGTTCGCCGGCCCGACCACGTTCTCGCTGAGCGCCTTCCGCAACCGCATCGACAACTATATCCATGCGCGCACGCTGGACAACCACGAAGGCTTCCAGCTGGTCGAGTATGCGCAGCAGGACGCCACTTTCACCGGTATCGAAGGCGAGGTGCGGCACGAGCTGTCGGGCAACCTGCAGGCCACGCTGTTCGGCGATGTCGTGCGCGCGAAGCTGCGCGATGGCGGCGGCAAGCTCCCGCGCATTCCCGCCGGCCGCATCGGCGCGAAGCTGGACGGCGAATGGCACGGCTGGCATGGCATGGCCGAGGTCTACCGCGTTGCCACGCAGGACGAGGTGGCCGCTTTCGAGACCCGCACCCCGGGCTACAACATGCTGAACCTGGGCATGCACTACAACACCCGTATCGCCGGCCTGCCCGCCATGCTGTATGCGCGGCTGGACAACGTGACCGACGAGCTGGCGTTCAGCCAAGCCTCGTTCATCAAGGCCGCGGCGCCGCTGCCGGGGCGCAACCTGGCAGCGGGCGTGCGCCTGACTTTCTGATCCGGAGATGGTGTGCCGCTAGCGCCGAAGCATGCGCTGGCGGGAGTGCCTCAATGCTTGTGCTGCCGTGCCGGTTTCCTGGCAGGGGTGGTGGCCAGGGCCGGAGCAGGTTTGCCCTTGCGCTTGGCCGCGCATTCGG
This sequence comes from Pseudoduganella sp., assembly GCA_036386715.1. Taxonomy (GTDB): domain Bacteria; phylum Pseudomonadota; class Gammaproteobacteria; order Burkholderiales; family Burkholderiaceae_D; genus Rugamonas. The sequence continues at coordinate 3,632 of DASVVD010000960.1, read as the reverse complement.
CGCATTCGCCGTACAGGGTCAGTTCGTGCCGGTCGATGACGAAACCGGCCGGGGCCAGGTCGTCCATCTTGCCGGGGCAGCCCTCGACTTCGAACACGCGGTCGCACGGCAAGCAATGGAAATGATGATGGTGGTGATGCGCGAGCTGCGCGGTTTCATAGCGGGGATTTTCGCCCGGCAGCGTAACTGCCAGGACCTCGCCTTCGCCGAGCAGCAGCTTCAGGTTGCGGTAGATGGTCGCAATGCCGATCTCGGGCACGGTCACGCGCACGGCATCATGAATTTCCTGGGGGCTGAGCGGGCGCGCGGCGGCTTCGATTGCCGCGCGGATCGCGGTGCGCTGGCGGGTTGAGCGTTCCATGGCAGGGCGTTCCGGATAAAGGCGCATTATCCCATAACCGTGGCGGGGCAGCGTGGCGCCGCGCCGGGCGCGGCAATGGGTTATATTTGCCAGGCATTTGCCGGCGCAGTCATCGACCCGGTTACCCAACCAGCCATGGAGACCCTGTGAAAACCACGCTCGTCCATCTCGCCGCCACCGCCGCCTTTCTGTCCGCCGTGCCGGCCTTTGCCCAGCAGCCCATGCCGCTGAAAGGCGACGTGGGTGCACGCGTGAATGCCATGTATCCGTGGCTGGACGGCATCTACAAGGATCTGCACGCGCATCCCGAACTGGCTTTCCAGGAAATGCGCACGGCCGGCAAGCTTGCGGCCGAGATGCGCAGGCTGGGCTTCGACGTTACCGAAAAGGTCGGCAAGACGGGCATCGTGGCGGTGCTGCGCAACGGCGCCGGCCCCACTGTTCTCGTGCGTACCGACCTGGACGGCCTGCCGATGCAGGAAAAGACCGGCCTGCCATATGCCAGCCGTGCCAGGGCGCCGACCGGCGGCGGCGAGACCTTCGTGACCCACAGCTGCGGCCACGACGTGCACATGGCGAGCTGGCTGGGCGCCGCCCGCACGCTGGCCGAGCTGAAAGCGCGGTGGCAGGGCACGCTGGTATTCATCGGCCAGCCCGCCGAGGAAACGGTGTCCGGCGCAATGGCCATGCTCGACGATGGCCTGTTCAGGCGCTTTCCGAAGCCGGATTACGCGTTCGCACTGCATTCGTGGCCGATCGCGCACGGCACGGTCGCCTTCGAGGAAGGGCCGGTATCGTCGAACTCGGATGCGATCGACATCGTGTTCAGGGGCCGCGGCGGGCATGGTTCGGCGCCGGACAAGGCGCTCGATCCGGTCGCGATCGCCGCCCGCTTCGTGGTCGACGTGCAAACGGTGATCAGCCGCGAGAAGGATCCGAAGGAGTTCGGCGTGGTGACGATCGGCGCGATCAATGGCGGCACGGTCGGCAACATCATCCCGGACAGCGTGCAGGTGCGCGGGACCATCCGCTCGTATAGCCCCGAGGTGCGCGAAAAGCTGCTGGAAGGGGTGCGGCGCGTGGCCAATGCCTCGGCAGCCATGGCCGGGGCCCCGGCGCCCGAGGTAAAACTCACTTCCGGCGGCCAGGCAATCGTCAACGACACGGCACTGGTGCGCAGGACCGAGGCCGTGTTCAAGGACGCATTCGGCGACGCGAACGCCCGGCGCATGCCGGCAATGACAGCCAGCGAGGATTTTTCGCTGTTCGTCAACGAAGGCATCCCCTCGATGTTTTTCTTCACCGGCATCTACGACGCGAAGGACGTGGCCGAGGCCGCGCGCCCCGGCGGCAAGCCGGTCGCCTTCAACCACTCGCCGTTCTATGCGCCGGTGCCGGAGCCGTCGATCAAGACGGCGGCAACGGCCATGAGCCTGGCGGTGCTGAACGTGCTGGGGAAACGCTGACGGCGTGCGCGGCGTCCAGCCGCGCAGCTTCCGGTTCAGTAGGGCCCGCGAATGTGGTCGCGCACGTGCTGCACATACACCTGCGCCAGCGCGGCACGCAGCGTGGCAGGCAGCTGCGCCACGCCGGCGGCGGCAACGTTGCCGGTCACCTGTGCCGGCGAGCTGGCGCCGGGGATCACCACGGAAACAGCTTCGTGGTCGAGGATCCAGCGCAGCGCGAGCTGTGCCATCGTCATGCCTTCCGGCACCAGTGCCGCCACCTGCTCGGCGGCGGCGATGCCCCGTTCCAGTTCCAGGCCGGCGAAGGTTTCGCCGACATTGAAATGCTGGCCGTCGCGGTTGAAGTGGCGGTGGTCGTCCTGGCGGAACACGGTCTGGCGCGTGATCTTGCCGCCCAGCAGGCCGCTGGCCAGCGGCAGCCGCACGATGATGCCGACCCCTTGCGCATGGGCGCGCGGCAGCAGTTCCTCGGCCGGCTTCTGCCGGAAGATGTTGAAGATCACCTGCAGCGATGCCAGGCCTTCCTGCTCCAGGCAGACCAGGCCTTCCTCGACCGATTCCACGCTGGCGCCCCAGCGGCGGATCAGGCCTTCCTGCTGCAGCTCGCGCAGCCATTCGAACACGTGGCCCTGGCGCAGGACATCGGGCGGCACGCAGTGCAGCTGCGTCAGGTCGAGCGATTCCACGCCGAGCCGCTCGATCGAGCGCAAGGTGGCGTCGCGCAACGATTCGCGGGTGTAGCTATCGGGGTAGATGCCGGCACGGCCCAGTTTGGTGGCGACGACGAGGGCGGGGTCCTGGTGCGTGGCGAGGAACTTGCCGATCGAGCGCTCGCTGGCGCCATCGCCATACACGTCGGCGGTGTCGATGAAGCGCACGCCGGCGTCATAGGCGGTGGCCAGCGTGCGCTGTGCCACGGCGTCGTCCCAGTCGTTGCCCCAGCCGCCGCCCAGCTGCCAGCAGCCAAGGCCGATTTCCGGGACTGTCAGGCCGTCGCTGCCGAATTTTCGAGATTGCATGGTGCTCCTTGTGTTGGTGTGCGGGTCGGGCCACATGATAGTGAATCCGGCCCGGCTTGTCGCGCCGTTCTGAAATGGAAAACCCGCCCGGCGTGAGCCGTTATGAAATGGAAAACCCGCCCGGCGCAAGCCGGGCGGGCGATGAAACGGCGGCGCTGCCGCCGGGAACCATCCTAGAACGAATAGTTCGCCTGGACGGTGTAGCGCGGGCCGGTCACGAACCACGCGTGGCCGAACGTGCCGGCGTGCTGCTGCATCGTCTGTTTCGACGTGGCATCGTTCAGGTTCTGCGCCTCCAGGCCGATGCGGAACTTCTCGGTCACGTTGTAGAACACCGAAGCGTCCACCTGGCCATAGTTTTCCTGCCACAGCGGCAGGCCCCAGGCCACGTTGTTCTGGCCGTACGTCGGGCTGGCCGGATTGGTGTCCTTGCCGTTGGTGTCGCGCGTGCCCCACTGGTTCACGCCGGCCAGGTAACGCGAGCGCCAGTTGTACGCCACGCGCGCCGAGACGGGGCCGCGCTCGTACATCAGGGCGAAGTTGATGGTCTTCTTCGACAGGCCCTGCAGCGGCATGTCGCCGAACGAGCGGCCGTCGGTGTCGCAGCCGTTGATGTACAGGTTCAGGTTGTTGGCGTCGGCATTGCCGGTGCAATACTCGGCGAACACCGGGTTGTCCAGCTTGCGCTTGCTGTCCACGTACGTGAAGCTGGCCTGCACGCCCAGGCCCCTCAGGTAGCCCGGCAGCCAGTCGTAGTACTGCTGGTAGGCCAGCTCGAAGCCGCGG